>VYDC01000236.1 GCA_009843585.1 Chloroflexota bacterium
CCGCCGAGGCCGGCTCCGCGGTCGCGGCCGGCGCCGCACCCGCGGGCGCCGCCGGCGCCGCGGCCCGGGAGTCGGCCGGCTCCTCGGCGGCCGGCGTCTGCTCGGGAGGCGACGTGCAGGCGACCAGCGTCGCGAGCAGGAGCGCCAGCCCCCAGCCGAACCAGCTCGGCGCGCGCATGTCCGCCTCCCTCCGCGCCCGGCGGTGCGGGGCAGCCGGGCGGCGTCCCGGCCCCCGCGACCCTATCCGTCCTTCGAGTAGTCCCACGAGATCCACCGACGCGGCGTGACCCGGATGTAGGCGCTCCCGGGCCGGGGCTCCGTCGGGAGCTCGGACTCGGGGGCGCCGCGCGCCCGGGCGCCCTCGCGCGCGAGCTCCAGCGCCTCCGCGCCGCCGGCGATGACCCGGGCGTCGCCCTCTATCAGGAGACCGCGCAGCGTCTCGATCGAGTTGCCGTCCTCCAGCGAGATGGAGACGCGCGGATCACGCTCCACGTTGCGGAGCTTCTGCGTGCCGGCGCGGGCTCCCATCACGAGGTCGGTGCCGACCCGGAAGTAGGAGAGCGGCACCGAGTGCGGATAGCCGCGGGGCCCCCACGACGTGAAGACCAGGTAGCCCTCGCGGGGCTTCTCGTCGACGAAGGCGACCATCTCCTCCTGCGTCATCGAGCGAACCATCTCGCCTCCCCGCCTGGCTAGTAGCCGACGGCGCAGCCGTCCGCGCGCCCGTCCGAGCCCGCCCACAGCGCCCCGCTGTCGCGATCGCGCGCGATCACCTGCCCGCGCCCCAGTTTACCGCTCGCCCGGTAGAGCCCGCCCACGCGCTCGACGGGGTGGCCGAGCCCCGCGAGCCGCCCGACGGCGGAGTCGGAGATGCCCTCCTCGAGCTGGACGCGCCCGCCCTCCTCCTCGGCGACGATGCGGAAGCGCGGGGCGTCGAGCGCCGACTGCGGATCCATCCCGTGGGTGAGCAGGTTCACCAGCAGCTGCAGGTGACCCTGCGGCTGCATGAACGCGCCCATCACGCCGAAGCAGGCGTAGAGCTCGCCGTCGGCGTGCGTGGCCAGGCCCGGGAGGATCGTGTGGTAGGGCCGCTTCCCGGGCGCCACGGCGTTCGCGTGCGCCGGGTCGAGCGAGAACCCGCGACCGCGGTTCTGCAGCGTGAACCCGCATCCCTCCGGCACCAGGCCGGTGCCGAAGCCGTTGTAGTTGCTGTTGATGAAGCTGCAGGCGTTGCCCTCCTCGTCGACCACCGCGAGATAGACGGTGTCCGACGTCGCGGGGGGCGATCCGGCCAGCGGGTCGACGCTCGCGCGCGCGGGGTCGATGAGCGCGCGCCGGCCGGCGGCGTAGGCGGGGTCGAGCAGCCCCTCCACCGGCACCTCGCCGAAGGCCGGATCGGCGACGTAGCGCCGGGCGTCGGCGAACGCGAGCCGCATCGCCTCGATCAGGAGGTGGAGCACCTCGGACGAGCGCGGATCCCTCCCCGCCAGCGGGAGCCCGCTGGCGATCTGGAGGGCCAGCAGCGCCGCGAGGCCCTGGCCCGGCGGCGCGCACTCGTAGATCCAGTGTTCCCCGTAGCGCGCGCGGATCGGCGCCTCGAACGTCGAGCGGTGCGCGGCGAGATCCGCGGGATCGAGCACGCCGCCCAGCTCCTGCACGACCGAGCAGACCGCCTCGGCGATGCGGCCGGTGTAGAAGCTCTCCGCGCCGCCCGAGGCGACGGCGCGGAGGGTCCGCGCGAGCGAGGGGCTGCGCCAGATCTCGCCGGCCCTCGGGGGACGGCCCCGAAGCAGCATCTCGTCGGCGTGTGGTCCCTGCCGCAGGTGCGGCTCCCCCTCCGCCCAGAGGTGGGCGACGAGCGGGGAGACGGGGACGCCGTCCTCGCAGAGCGCGATCGCCGGAGCGAGCACGTCGGCGATCGCGAGCCGGCCGTGGCGCTCCACCGTGTCGCACCACGCGGCCGCGGCGCCCGGCACCGTCACGGCGAGCGCGCTCCGCTGCGGCAGGACGCCCCGCACCCCCCGGCGCTCGAGCTCGGCGATGGAGAGCGCCGCCGGCGCCCGTCCGCTCCCGTTGACGGCGTGCACCTGTCGGGTCGCGGCCTCGAAGTAGAGGGCGAAGCAGTCGCCGCCGATGCCCGTCATCGTCGGCTCGACGACGTTGAGCGCGGCCGCCGTGGCGACGGCGGCGTCGGCCGCGTTGCCCCCCGACCTGAGCACGTCGAGACCGATGCGGGCGGCGAGGGGCTGGCTGGTGGCGACCGCGGCGCGCGGCGCGATGAGCGGTGAGCGCCGCGACTCGAAGCGCAGCTCGTCGTAGCGGTAGGTGAACACCCCGCCTCCCCGCGGCTCAGCGCGCCGGCGGGCGGGCCGAGGTCGGGCTCGGAGCCTCCCCGCCGGCGTCCGCCGCCGCGATGCCCGCCTCCAGGAGCTCCCCGAAGACGGGCCCGAGGACCTGCGAGCGCAGCACGCCCCGGGCGTCGATGAAGAAGGTCGAGGGGAGCCCGGGCAGGCCGTAGCGATCGGCCACCGAGCCGTCGGCGTCGAGGGCCACCGGGAAGGTCAGCCCGAAGTTCTCGACGAACTCCGTCACGGCGTCGGCGCCCTCTTCGACGTCGACCGCGAGCACGACCAGGTCCCGTCCCTCGCCGCGCTCCTCCCAGACCTGCTGCAGCTCGGGCATCTCGGCGCGGCAGGGCGGGCACCAGGTCGCCCAGAAGTTGAGGACGACGGTCTTCCCCCGGAAGTCCGAGAGGGCGATGGGCTCTCCCTCGGGCGTGGTCAGGGTGAAGTCCGGGGCGAGCTCGCCCTCGGCCGGGCGCGCCCCGTCCGAGACGACGCCGGCGTCGCCGTCGTCCGGGGCCAGCACCTCGCGCTGCAGGAGGAGCCCGGCCAGCACCAGCACGACGGCCGCGACGGCGGCGGCGCGCAGCACCCTGGCGTCCCTGAGCCTCGCCATCTTCCGCCTCCCGCGCCAGCGGATCCCCGGAGCCCCTAGAGACAGCATAGGAGGCGCGCCCGGAAGCCGCGTCGTCGCACCCCTCCCCGCCGGCCCGTTAGGATGGGGCGATGGGCGACCCGGGCTCCCCGGCGGCCGGGCCGACGCAGGGCGGCGACCTCGCGGCGGACATCGATCGCGCCGGCGAGATCCTCGCGCGCGCGCAGTACGTGGTGGTGCTGACCGGCGCCGGCGTCTCGAAGGAGTCGGGCATCCCCACCTTCCGCGGCGACGGCGGGCTCTGGACCGTCAACGGCGAGCCCCCGATGAACGGCTTCCAGCTCTTCCTCGAGGACACCGCCGGATGGTGGCGGCAGCGGCTTGACCGACGGCGGGCCGACGAGGCGGACCCGGCGAGCTTCGCGCGCGCCGTGGACGAGGCGCGGCCGAACCCGGCCCACGCGGCTCTCGCCGAGCTCGAGCACCTCGGGGTCGTGCGGCACCTGATCACGCAGAACGTCGACGACCTGCACCGGCGCGCCGGGCAGCGGGAGATCACCGAGATCCACGGCAACCGGCACTGGATGCGCTGCCTGGACTGCGGCGCCCGCTGGCCGGCGAGCGAGTTCCCGGTGGACGAGGGACGGCTCCCGCCGCGGTGCGCCCAGCCGGGCTGCGAGGGCGTGGTCAAGGACGACACGGTGATGTTCGGCGAGCCGATCCCCGCGGAGGCCCTCTCGAGGTGCGACGCCGAGAGCCGGCGCGCCGACTGCTTCCTCGTCGTCGGCACGTCGGCCGTCGTGATGCCGGCCGCGGGCTTCCCGCTGCTCGCGTGGCAGCGGGGCGCGCCGCTCGTCGAGGTCAACCCGGAGCCGACGCCGCTCACGGGGTACGCCGAGGTGAGCTGCCGCGGAGCCGCGGGCGACGTCCTGCCGGAGCTGGCGGCGGCGGTGCGCGCCCGCCGGGCCGCCGGCGCCTGAGCGCGAGTCCGTGCCGCCCGCCCTCGGCGTGCTCCTCGGCGGCGCCCACGGCATCGGGCGGCTCATCCCGGGAGAGCCCCTCGGCGTGGAGCTCTCCGCACGCGACACCGGGGGCGCCCCCGTCACCTGCCTCGACGCCACCCCCGACCCCGGTCGCGGGGCCCGGGGCGCGGGCGTTCTGGCCGTCGCCGGCTCGCCCTCGGGCGTCTGGGTCCGCCGGCGCTCCGGCGAGTGGCGCCGCGCAGCCGACGGACCGGCGCACTGCGTGCGGGTGGCGCCGGGCGGCCTGCTCCTCGCCGGCGTCGCGCCGACCGGCGTCATCACCTCCGAGGACGGCGGCGAGAGCTGGCTGCGGCGCCCGGGCCTCGGCGCCGCGCTCAGGCACGCTCCGACCCTGCTGCGGCCGTCGGGCCTGCCGCTCACGGTGACCGGGCTCTGCTTCGCGGGCGACGGCTGGCTCGCGGGCGTCGACGGCGCCGGGGCGTGGCTCTCCCACGACGGCGGCCGGAGCTGGCTGCGCTCCGCCGAGGGCCTTCCCGCCGAGGTGCGCGGGGTCTGGGAGCACCCGGAGCAGCCCGAGTCCGCCTACGCCGCGACGCGGGCCGGCTTCTTCCGCAGCCAGGACGGCGGGGCGAGCTGGGTGCAGTCGCTCGGGGGTCTCGACCGGACCCTGATCGGGGACGCGGCCGTTCTTCCGGGTGTGAGCGACGTGATCCTGCTCGCCGCCGCCCGCCGGTCGCGCCCCTCGGGGGGCGGTGCGGAGGCCGCGCTCTTCCGCTCCGCCGACGGCGGCATCGCATGGCGACGGGTGACGCTGGGCGGCGTCGACTCCTGGCCCGCCCCGCCGGCCATGTGCCGGCTGCACGGCGTCTCCGACACCGCATTCGTGGCCGCCGGCGGGCGCCTCTGGGCCTCCCACGACCGCGGCGGACACTGGCGCGTGCTCGCCGACGGCATCCCCGAGTGCCTCGCCCTGGCCGCCGTGCTCTAGCGCCGGACGCCCGCCCGTCCCGGGGCGGCTTCCACCGCGCGATGCTAGGATGACACCCGTGGCCCGACGGGCCACCGAGAGGCCGCAGAGCGACGCCGATCCCGCCCGTCGTTGCGCCGGACCCACGGCCGCCACGCGCGGCCGGCTCCCGGTTAGACGCGACCGTGGCGGGGCGAGCGACGCGCCACCGAAGGGATGCGCCCGCCCATGGCGAGCAGCAACAAGGCACGCGACGAGTTCGCCGAGGTCAACGGGCTCAGGCTCCACTACCGCGAGTGGGGTGACGCCCGCTCCCGGAACGTCCTGCTGATGCTGCACGGCTACGCGGAGACGGCGGGCGTCTGGGACGACGTCGCGCAGGATCTCGCCAGGGAGTACCGCGTGATCTCGCTCGACCAGCGCGGCCACGGACAGAGCGCGCACGCTCCCGACTTCGACTACACCCGCGCCACCCAGGTCGAGGATGTCGAGGCGTTCATCGAGGCGATGGCGCTCAAGAGCCTCACGATCGTCGGTCACGCGATGGGCGGCGCCAACGCGCTCTGCTACGCCAGCGAGCACCCGGACATCGTCACGGCGCTGATCGTGGTGGAGGCGGCGCCGGAGGTGCTGCGCGGGGGCGTGGAGCGTCTGCGTCGCATGGTCGGCAGCGCCGAGGAGTTCGAGAGCCTGAGCGACGCCGTGGAGTCGATGCGCCCCCTCTTCCCCTACGCCACCACCGAGCAGCTCGAGCGACGCGCGCGCAGCGCGCTCGTCGAGAAGCCGGAGGGCGCGTGGGTGTGGGACTTCGACCCGGCGCTGCGCGACGCCTCGCTCCGGCCGCCGGAGCCCGATCCCGGACAGCGCCGGCTCGCCGATCTCTGGGAGTGCGCCGACCGCGTGCAGTGCCCGGTGATGATCGTGCGGGGCTCGGAGACGGACATGCTGACGCCGGAGGCGATCCAGCGGCTGCACCGGCGCATCGTCGGCTCGCGCGTCTCGCTGATCGAGGAGGCCGGCCACCCGGTCCCCTCCGATCAGCCGGCCCACCTCGCGCTGAACATCCGCGAGTTCCTCCAGAACCTTCAAGCGAACGCGGTATGACCGTGAGGCCGAGCGCCCTCCCCCGCGTGGTCGTCACCGGTCTCGGGGCCGTCACGCCGGTGGGAGCCGACACCGGCTCGTACTGGGAGGGGCTGCTGGCGGGGAGGAACGGCATCGGACGCGTCCGCTGCTTCGATCCCGCGGGGTACCCCGTCCAGATCGCCGGCGAGGTGCTCGACTTCGATGCGGAGCGCTATCTCGACCGGCGGACCGCGCGTCGCACCGGCCGCTTCGCGCAGATGGCCGTCGGAGCCGCCCTCCAGGCGCTCGATGACGCCGGCCTGCTGAGAGACGGCGCCGCCGATCCCGGCCTCCGGGACGATCTCGGCGTGGTGATGGCGAGCTCCGGCGACGCCTTCAACATGGGCGAGGAGTGGAAGGTGACGGAGGAGCGCGGCCCCGGTCGCGCCGACCCCTTCATCATCACCAGGCGCGGGCAGCACATGGCCGCGGCGCGCGTGGCGCGGCTGCTGGGCGCGCGCGGGCCGAACACGACGATCAACACCGCCTGCGCATCCGGGACCGATGCCCTCGGGCACGCGCTCTCCCTGCTCCGCCTGGGGCGCGCGCGCGCCGTGCTCGCCGGCGGCTCCGACGCCATGGTGACGCCGCTCGCGCTCGCGTCGATGGGCCGGCTCGGCGCGCTCTCGAAGAACAACGACGACCCCGAGCACGCCTCCCGCCCCTTCGACGCGCGGCGGGACGGCTTCGTGCTCAGCGAGGGTGCGGGCGTCCTCCTGCTGGAGACGGAGGAGGGCGCGCGTGCGCGCGGGGCGCCCGTCTACGCCGAGCTCGCCGGCGTCGGCTGGTCCTTCGACGCGACCGACGACACGGCGCCCGACGTGGAGGGGCAGTCGCTCGCGATGCTGCGCGCGATGGAGGACGCCGGCGTCGCGCCGGCCGATATCGACTACATCAACGCGCACGGCACGAGCACGCCCCTGAACGACCGCACCGAGACCGCCGCCATCAAGCTCGCGCTCGGCGAGGAGCGGGCGCGCGCGATCCCGATCTCCTCGACGAAGTCGATGACGGGGCACCTCGTGTCGGGGGCCGGCGGCATCGAGGCCGTCGCCTCCGTCCTCGCCCTCACCCGCGGGTGCATTCCGCCGACGATCAACCACGAGGTGCCGGACCCGGAGTGCGATCTCGACGTCGTCCCCAACGAGGCGCGGCCCGCCCCGGGGCTCGGCGCCGTGATCTCCAACTCCTTCGGCCTCGGCGGCCAGAACGCGAGCGCCGTCTTCCGCCGCTACGCGCCGGAGTAGCCGGCCGGCCCTAGGCCGTAGCGAGCCCCGGCGGGTTCACCTCGCCCCGCCACTCGGCGGCCGCGACCTCGAAGCGGCAGGGCAGCCGACCGCTCTCCCGGCCGCCCCCGCCCAGCACATCCCACTCGCCGACGACGCCGTCGACCAGGTAGAGGCACTCGATGCGCAGGTCGCCGGACTCCGGATCGACCGTCAGCGTCCCCGACTCCAGCAGCGCGTAGAGCTCGTGGACGGCGCCTGGCTCCGAGGCATCCTCCAGCGCGAGGTCGCCCTCGCCGAGGTCGAGCTCGCCCTCGCCGGCGAGCCGCCACGAGAAGGTCGCCGAGAGGCGCAGCTGGCCCGCGGCGCCCTCAAGCACCAGGTGAACGGTGCCGTCCAGCAGCTCCTGCCGCTCGACCACCTCTCCCGAGATCGGGCCCGCCCCGCTCGCCATGGCGGCATCGTAGCCGACGCGGCCTCAGGGCCGGCCGTTCAGCCGGTGCGCGCCGAGGCGGCGCGCACCGATAGAATGCCCCTAGCCGGCGCGTCGTCCGCGCCGCTGAAGCAGGGGCGGTAGCACGGGCGACGAGCGGCTGCCGCCGGCGCCGGACGCCGCCATCCGGGCGCTGCGCGAGCAGCGCCACGGGACCCGGCGCGCGACGGTGGCCGCGCTCGAGGAGATCCTCTACACGCCCTTCCCGGTGCTCGACCACGGCTTCGTCCGCGTCGTCGACTACATGGGGGACGACGGGGCGATAGTCCAGGCCGCGCGCGTCTCCTACGGGCGCGGGACGCGCCGGGTCTCACTGGACCGCGGACTCATCCGCTACCTGATGCGCCAGCGTCACACCACGCCGTTCGAGATGTGCGAGGTCAAGCTCCACGTGAAGCTGCCGATCTTCGTGGCGCGGCAGTGGATCCGGCACCGGACCGCCAACGTCAACGAGTACTCGGCCCGCTACTCGATCCTCGACCGCGAGTTCTACGTCCCCGAGGCGGGGCAGGTCGCCGCTCAGTCGACGAGCAACCGCCAGGGGCGCGGCGATCCGCTGGAGAGCTCCGAGGCGGCGCGCGTGCTCGCCCTCCTGCGCGAGGACGCCGAGCGCGCCTACGGCCGCTACGAGGAGTTCCTGAACGAGCGCCCCGACGGCGAGGCGCTCGATCCCGAGCGGTCCGGCCTCGCGCGCGAGCTCGCGCGGATGAGCATCTCCCTGAACTTCTACACGCAGTGGTACTGGAAGATAGACCTCCACAACCTGCTGCACTTCCTCTCGCTCCGGGCGGACGCGCACGCGCAGTACGAGATCCGCGTCTATGCGGAGACGATCCTGGACGAGGTGGTGAGTCGCTGGGTCCCCGCCGCCTACGAGGCGTTCTGCGACTACCGGCTGGGGGGAGCCCACCTCTCCCGGGGAGCCTTGGAGGTGGTGAGGGAGCTGGTCGCCGGCCGGGGCGAGGAGGCGGAGGCGCTGCGCGCGGCGTCCGGACTCGCTCCCCGCGAGTGGCGGGAGCTGGTGGAGACGCTCGGTCTCGCGGGCGAGGGCCCCCGGCGAGCGGAGTGAGATCCGCGCTCGCCCCGCGCGTGCTCGCGGCCGGCTCGCCGGCGCGCGGCCTCGAGACGGACGCCGGCGCCGGGGCGTGCGATCCCGGTCGCCGTCTCGTTGACGCCCCACACGGCCGCCAACAGAATGGGCGGCGCCTTGATCCGGTGCGCACGCGGCCCGGGAGTCGCCGGCGCCGCACGGGGGGCGCCGCCCGCGGCGGGGGGACGGCTCACGCTCGAGGCGGCGGTCGTGAACGGCGCGCTCTCCGACGTGCGCGTGCTCGACATCACCGGTCCGATAGGCCACTACGCGGGCCGGCTGCTGGCGGACCTCGGCGCCGACGTGATCAAGGTCGAACCCCCCGGCGGCGACCCCGCCCGCCTCTACCGGCCCGCCCTGCCGGGTGTCGAGGCGCCGGCGGCCGGGCTCCAGTT
>VYDC01000073.1 GCA_009843585.1 Chloroflexota bacterium
GTCTCCATCGCCGGCCTCGTCCTCACGACGAACTGCGTCGTGACGGAGAAGCCGGAGAAGAAGGACCCGGCGGCGGCCGCCGCGGGCGGCATGCCCGACATGTACTAGCCTCCCGCCCCCCGGGCGTGAGAGAGGAGGCCGGCCCGCTCGGGCCGGCCTCCTTGTCTCTCCCCGCCTGCCGGGCCGCGCCTCGCCGCTAGGCGGTGAACCACCAGCGGCGCCCCTCCTCCTCGGGGAGCGCCTCCCGGTCACGGGGAGGCGGGCCGAGCGCGGCGCAGAGCGCGGCCGCCGCCAGCAGGACCACGGCCGCCGCCAGGAAGATCTCCCGGAAGGTGTCGACCTGCGCGGCCCGCACGAGCTCCTCGAAGCCGGGCGAGCCGAACTCGACGCTCCCGGCGCGGGCGTAGAAGCGGCCGAGCCCGGTCGAGGCCAGCACCGCCGCGCCCACCAGCATCCCGGCGATGCGGGCGAGCGTCAGCCAGGCGGCCGCCGTCGCCCGCTCCCCCTCGCCGACGCGCGCGAGCACGGCGCTCGCGAGCGGCGCGAGCACGAGCCCGAAGCCGAGGCCGGCCACGAGCTGCGGCGCGCTGCGCAGGGGCTCGCGCAACCCCTCGTCCCACGCCGCGAGCGTCCCCACGCCTGCGGCCGCGAGCAGCATCCCCACGGAGGCGATCGCGCGCAGGTCGACGCGCGCCGCGAGCCAGCCCCCGCAGAGCGCCCCGACCGGGACCGCCGCGGTCAGGCGCAGCAGCGTGATCCCGCCGGCGAGCGGACCCTCCGCCAGCACCAGGTTGACGAAGAGGGGGACGCCGATGAGGACCGTGATCAGGGCGCCGCCGGTGAGGAAGGTCGCCGCCTCGGCCGCGAGGACGGGCCGCTCGGCCAGCATCGCCGGGCGCACCAGCGGCATGGCGGTCGTGAGCTCGCGGCGGGCGAAGGCGGCGGCGCCGGCGGCCGTCGCCGCCAGCAGCGCGAGCGTCACCGTCAAAGGCCGCGGGTTCAGCGGATCGTCCGCGAGCGCCACGGTGAGCAGCGCCAGGGCCGCGCCCAGGATGGCGGCGCCCCACCAGTCGATGCCGCCGGCGCGCCGCTCGTGTGCGGCGAGGCGCCAGGCGGCGACCGCCAGCGGGGCCGCCAGCGGCAGGTTGAGCCAGAAGACCGCGCGCCAGTCGAGCCAGTCGGCGATGGCCCCGCCCCAGAGCGGGCCGACCAGAGCGCCGGCCTCCGAGGCGGCGGCGATGGCGCCGAGGCCGGGCGCGCGCGCCCGCGGCGGCAGCTCGCGGACGACGATGGCCATCGCCACCGGCACCACGGCGCCGCCGCCCACCGCCTGCAGCGAGCGGGCGGCGACGAGGAACTCCAGGCCGGGCGCCGCGGCGACGAGGGCGCTCCCCACGGTGAAGAGCAGCATCGAGGCGGCGTAGATGCGGCCGGTGCCGTAGACGTCGGCGACCCGGCCCATCACCGGCAGCGCGACCAGGTACCCGAGCAGGTAGCCGTTGATGATCCAGGAGCTGCGGTAGAACTCGTCGGCCGTGATGCCGAGGTCGGGGATCATCAGCGGCAGGACCGTGACGACCGACGTCTGGTCGTCGGCGGCGATGAAGACCCCGACCGCCACGACCGCGAGCAGCCAGCGACCGCGCGCCGCCGAGTGCGAGGGCCCCGCGGGCTCGCTCGCCCCCGCCCGGCCGCCCGCGTGCTCCGTCAGCGCGGCGCCTCGATCGCGAAGTCCTCACCGACCCCCGAGATCTCCAGGCGTCGCACGATCTCCTCGTCCTCGGCCGCGGCGGCGGCGCCGCTAATCTCCCCGCGGCCCACGACCGGGTCGTCGACGCCCACCAGCGCCTCGGCCACCAGCGTGCGGCCCGCCTCCGCACCGGGCACGAGCAGGCCGAGATCGTCAGAGGCGACGCCGGCCTCGACGCGGTAGAAGTCGACCCCGTCGACGCTCTCGCGGCCGACCAGCCGCGGGTCGCTCGCCGCTCGCATCAGCGCCGTGACGCCCCCGACCGGATCGAAGATCGACTCCAGCGTGAGATCCTCGCGCTCCCACCGGCCGGTGAGCGGGTTGGTCATCCAGCCCTCCCCGTCCACGATCCGGATCTCGACGTCGACGGCCAGGGGGCCGGCGCGGGCGCGCACCTCGGCGCGCAGGCGCTCCGAGCCGATGACCTCTCCGCGGGCCCTCTCCATCAGGAGCCCGCGGGCGATCTCGGTGGCGCCGTTCTCGTGCGTGAGGTCGAAGCGGAAGCTCTCGACGCCCTCCATGCGATCGGCCGCGCTCAGGAGCAGCGCCCGCGCGTCGACCACTGAGAGCTCCGTCGTCTCGTCGCCGCCGCCGCCGCACGAGCAGGCGACGGCGGCGAGGAGCGCGAGCGCGGCCGCCGCCCGCAGCGCGGACCACCGAGCGCTCATCAGCGGATCTCGACCCGGGCCGGGCCCGCCCCGACGGAGCCGATGGTCCGGCCGGCCCCGGCCTCCTCGAGCGCGGCGGCGCCCCGAGGCGGCAGCGCGACGAGCAGGCCGCCCGACGTCTGCGGGTCGTAGAGGAGATCGACGAGGGGCGCGCTCAGGCCGGGGCCCACGCGCACGCGTGCGCCGAGCTGCTCGACGTTCCGGCGCCCGCCGCCGGTGACGGCGCCCGCCGCCGCCAGGCGCAGCGCGTCCGGGAGGAGCAGCACCCGCTCCGCCTCCAACACCACGCGGACTCCGCTCGCGGCCGCGATCTCGGAGGCGTGGCCGGCGAGCCCGAAGCCGGTGACGTCGGTCACGGCGTGCGCGCCGGCCTCGCGCGCGAGGCGCGACGCCTCCCGGTTGAGCGCGACCATCGAGGCGGTCGCCGCCTCGAGCGCCGCCTCGTGCCCGGGGACCCCCTGCTGCGCCGCCGTCAGCACCACGCCGGTCCCCAGGGGCTTGGTGAGCAGCAGCGCGTCGCCCGGCCGCGCGCCCCCCGCGCGCAGCAGCGCGTCGGGGTGCACCACGCCGAGCACCGAGAGCCCGTACTTGGGCTCCTCGTCGAGAATCGTGTGGCCGCCGGCGACGACGGCGCCGGCCTCGGCGACCGCGGCGGCGCCTCCCCGGAAGACCTCGGCGGGGATCGCCGGGTCCATCCCCTCGGGGAAGGCCGCGATGTTCAGGCAGAGGCGCGCCTCCCCGCCCATCGCGTAGACATCGGAGAGCGCGTTCGCGGCGGCGATCCGGCCGTAGAGGTAGGGGTCGTCGAGGACCGGCGGGAAGAAGTCGAGCGTCTGGATCACCGCGAGATCGTCGGAGACGCGGTAGACCGCGGCGTCGTCTGCGTCCGCGAGCCCCACGAGCACGTCGGGGTGCTCGCCCGGCGGGAAGCGCTCGTGCAGGGGGCGCAGGACCTGCGCCAGGGTCTCAGGACCCATCTTCCCCGCTCAGCCGGCGCAGGAGGCGAGGGATGTGAGACGGATCTGATCTCGGGTCACCGGCAGCTCTTCCGTTAGTCCGATGGCGACCCATGATCGCACCGCCGGCGGGCGCTGCCTAGTCGCGCCGCGGCCGGGGGCGGCGGCCCGCCCGTCCCCGGGGTGGCGGGCGCGCTACCATCCCCCCATGACGCCCACCGGGGCCGGCCCGCGCGACGAGGGGGAGACGGCCTCCCGCTACGCGCCCGCGGAGCTGATCGCCCTCCTCGACAACGAGTACGGCCGGATCCCGCTCCGACGCCACGGCGATCCGATGGCGGAGCTCGTGCTCACGCTGCTCTCCCAGAACACCTCGGATCACAACTCCGGACGCGCCTTCCAGCGGCTGCTGTCGCGCTTTCCGGGATGGGACGCGGTGCTGGGCGCGCCCACCGGCGAGGTGGAGGAGGCGATCCGCCCCGGCGGCCTCGCGCCGACGAAGGCGCCGCGACTGCAGGCGCTGATCGCCACCGTCCGGGAGAGGACGGCGGAACGCGGCGCGGGCGGCGGGCCGTACGACCTCGGCTTCCTCGACTCGCTCCCGCTCCCCGAGGCGAAGGCGTGGCTGCGCGGCCTCCCCGGGGTGGGCCCGAAGACGGCCGCCTGCGTGCTGCTCTTCGCTCTCGGGCGGCCGGCGCTCCCGGTCGACACCCACGTCGAGCGGGTCTCCCGGCGGCTCGGCCTCGTCCCGCCGCGCATGCCGGTGGAGCGGCTGCACGACGAGCTCGAGGCGGCGCTCGAGCCCGGGGCGGTCCACGCCTTCCATGTCGACCTGATCCAGCACGGACGCCGGACCTGCCACGCGCGGCGCCCCGCGTGCGAGCGCTGCGTGCTCAGCGGTCGCTGCCCGCGCGTCGGCGTCGCGGCGACGGAGCCGGCCCGGGCCCCCTGAGGCGCCGCGTCCGTCGCGGCGCCTCCAGCAACGGCGCGCGGGGGCCGTGAGCGCGACCCGCCCCGCGGATATAATCCCCGACTCGCCCGGGTCGAGTGCGCGGAGGGCTCAGATGGCGGATCCGGAGGAGACGACGCCTCAGGCCGGCGGGGCGCCCGGGCGCGCCGCGTCCGGCGTGACCGCGCCCTCAGGCTTCCGGGCGGGCGGCGCCTACGCCGGCATCCGCGGCTACGGCCCGGAGCCGCGGTACGACGTCGGGCTGCTCGTCTCGGAGGCGCCGTGCGTGGCGGCCGGGCTCTTCACGACCAACGCGGTCGTCGGCAACGCGCTCGTCTGGACGAGGGACCGCGTGCGCGGCTCAGACCGGGAGCGCGTGCGCGCCGTCGTCGCCAACTCCGGTAACGCGAACACGTGGGCGGGGGAGCAGGGCACGCGCGACGCGAGGCGGATGGCAGAGCTCGCGGCGGCGCGCCTGGGCCTCGCGGAGACGCAGGTGCTCGTCGGCTCGACGGGCGTGATCGGCCGCCCGCTCCCGATGGCGCTCGTCGAGCGCGGGATCGGAGCCGTCGAGCTCGGCGCCGACTCCGCCTCGGCCACGACCTTCGCGCGCGCGATCATGACCACCGACACGCGCCCCAAGGAGGCGGCGCGGCGCGTCAGCCACGGGGGCCGGACCTACACCGTCGGCGGCGCCGCGAAGGGGTCGGGGATGATCCACCCGCTCCTCGCGACGATGTTCGCCTTCATCACGACCGACGCGCCGGTCGAGCCCGGCTGGCTCGACGCGACGCTGCGCGCGGTCTCGGCCGACAGCTTCGAGATGCTCGACGTCGACATGGACAGCTCGACCTGCGACATGGTCCTGGCCCTCGCCAACGGCGCGGCGGGCGGCGCGCCGGTCGACGCCGGCCACCCCGCGGCCCCGGCCCTCGCCGAGGCGATGGCCGCAGTCGCCGCGGAGCTCGCGCGCGAGCGCGCGCGGGACGGGGAGGGCGCGGAGTCGCGGATCGAGGTCGTCGTGGAGGGCGCCGTCAACGAGAGCGAGGCGCGGCTCGCCGCGCGGACCATCGTCTCCTCCCCGCTGGTCAAGTCGATGGTGACCGGCCGGGACCCGAACTGGGGCCGCGTCGCGATGGCCGCCGGCCGCTCGGGGGCGCGCCTCGACCCGGCGCGGGCCCGCATCTGGATCGCCGGCCTGCCCGCCTTCGAGCGCGGGGCGCCGGCCGAGACGCCGGAGGCCGAGCTGCGCGAGGCGATGGAGCGGCCCGAGGTCGTCATCCGCGCCGACCTCGGGGTCGGCTCCGCGCGCGCGACGGCGTGGGGATGCGACCTCACCGAGGAGTACGTGCGCATCAACGCGAGCTACACGACGTGAGCACCCGCCCGCGGCCCGGGGGGACGCGGCGATGAGCGGCGGGCCGGGGCGGCCCGTCGTCGTCAAGATCGGCGGCTCGACCCTCGGGGAGGAGGACACGAGCCTCGACGACATCGCGCGCCTCGCCTCGGAGGGGCGGCGCCCGCTCGTCGTGCACGGCGGCGGCGCCCTGATCACCGACTGGCTCGACCGGCTGGGGATCGCCTCGGAGTTCGTCGAGGGGCTGCGCTCGACGAGCGCCGAGGCGCTGGAGGTCGTGATCGGCGTGCTGCGCGGGGCCGTCAACGCCCGGCTCGTCTCAGAGCTCGCGCGGCGCGGCGCCCGCGCGGTCGGTGTCTCGGGCCTCGACGACGGCACGCTCATCGCCGAGCGCTACGACGAGCGCCTCGGCTACGTCGGCCGCCTCACGAGCGTCGACCCGGCCCATCTCCGCCGGCTGCTCGCCTCGGGCTGCGTCCCCGTGCTCGCCCCCATCGCGCTCGAGCGGCCGGCGCAGCCGCTCAACGTCAACGCCGACACCGTGGCCGGGGAGGTCGCTCGCGCCGTGGGGGCGGAGCTGCTCATCTTCCTCACCGACGTCGACGGCGTGCTCGACGAGCACGGCGAGCCGCTGCCGCGACTCGACGCGGAGCGGGCGGCCTCTCTCCGGGAGGCCGGGGCCCTCGCCGGTGGTATGCTTCCGAAGGTTGACGCATCCCTCCGAGCGGCGGACGGCGGTTCCATCGCCGTGATCGCGAACGGCCGTCGGCGGGGCACCGTGCGCGAGATCGTCTCCGGTGCCCGCACGGGCACGCGGCTGGGAGGGTAGCCGACCGGTGGGATTCTTCGACGACCGCGACGACTACGGGCCGCCGCCCGACCCCTTCCGCCTCGACGACCGCGGCGAGGGCACCCGCTTCCGCGCGCCCTTCGCGCTGCGCTGGCTCGGCATCGCCGCGGCCCTCCTCGTCGCCTTCGTCGCCGCGAGCGTGCTGAAGTCCCTCTACGTCGACCTGCTCTGGTTCGACTCGGTCGGTCCGTCCGCTGACGAGAGCTACGCCGGCATCTTCCGCACCGTGGTCGCGTGGCGCGTGGTGCTCTTCCTCGGGGGGGCGGCGATCACCGCGGTCGTCCTCGGCCTCAACATCTGGCTCGCGCTCCGGTTCGCCCCGCGGGCGCCGGAGGAGTCGTTCATCGAGGAGATCGACGCGCAGGCGATCCGGCGCATCGTCACCGTGCTCCTCGTCGCCGCGACGCTCTTCCTCGCGGTGATCTTCGGCTCCGTCGCCGGCGGCTCCTGGGAGACGGTGCTGCGCTGGCTGAACGGGGTGGAGTTCGGCCAGCAGGATCCGCAGTTCCAGCGCGACATCTCCTTCTACCTCTTCGATCTCCCCGCCTACCACCTCGCGCAGGGCTGGGTGCTCTCCCTGCTCGTCGTCTCCGCGCTCGCGTCGGGCGCCGTCTACGCGCTGGCGTTCTCGCTGCAGCGCTTCGTGCTCACCGTGACGGCGGCGATGCGCATCCACCTCTCGGTGCTGGTGGGCCTCATATTCCTCACGATCGCCGCGGGAACGTTCCTCTCCATCTTCGACCTCGCGAACTCCATCGGGGGCATCGTCTACGGCGCGACCTACACCGACGTCAACGCGAGGCTCCCCGTCCGCTACCTCCTCATCGGGCTCGCGCTCTTCGCCGGCGTCGTCACCATCGCCAACGCGTTCCTGTCGACCGGCTACCGCTTCCCGCTCTTCGCCTTCGGCCTGTGGGCCGCGGCCGGGCTCGTCGGCGGCGCGATCTACCCGCAGGCCGTCCAGGCCTTCACCGTCGAGCCGAACGAGCTCGAGCGCGAGGAGCGCTTCATCGAGCGCAACATCGCGCTCACGCGGGTCGGCTGGGGCCTCGACGCCATAGACGAGCGGAGCTTCCCGGCGCTTCCCGCCGTGACCGAGGAGGAGATCGAGCAGAACGACGCGACCCTCGACAACGTGCGCGTCCTCGACCCGCGCCCCCTCCTCGACACCTTCAACCAGATCCAGTCGATCCGGCCCTTCTACCAGTTCACCGACGTGGACGTGGATCGCTACGTCATCGACGGCGTGCAGCGGCAGGTCATGCTCACGCCGCGCGAGCTCAACGTGAGCCGCGCCCTGGATCGCAACTGGACGCGCGAGCGGCTCCAGCTCACGCACGGCTTCGGCGCGGTCGTCACGCCGGTCAACGAGGTCGTGCCGGCCTCCGGCCTCCCGCAGCTGCTCACCGCCGACATCCCCCCGGTGAGCTCGATAGACGAGCTCGAGCTCGGGCTGGAGGGCTCGCGCATCTACTTCGGCGAGCTCACCGATCACTACGTGGTCGTCAACACCAACGTCGCCGAGTTCGACTACCCGCTCGGCGAGGGGCAGAACGCCGAGACCCGCTACGAGCCCGACCGCGGCATACGCCTCTCCTCGCTGGTGCAGCGGGTGGCGCTGGCCTGGGAGCTCGGCGACACCAACCTGCTCATCTCGGGCCAGATCGGCTCGGGGTCCCGGCTCCTCATGCACCGCGACCTGCAGAGCCGCATCGACAAGGTCGCGCCGTTCCTGCTGCTCGACCCCGACCCCTACCTGGTCATCGAGGGCGGCCGGCTCTACTGGATCCAGGACGCCTACACGACCTCCGGCGGCTTCCCGTACTCGGCGCCGCGCGGCGACGTGAACTACATCCGCAACAGCGTCAAGGTGCTCGTCGACGCCGTGACCGGCGACATGACCTACTACCTCATCGACGAGGCGGACCCGGTGGCGCGGACGTGGTCGAGGATCTTCCCCGATCTCTTCCAGCCGGGATCGGAGATGCCCGACTTCATGCGCGATCACCTGCGCTACCCGGAGCTGCTCTTCCGCCTGCAGGCCGATCTCTACCTCCAGTACCACGTGACCGACCCGCAGGTCTTCTTCGTCGGGGAGGACTTCTGGAACATCCCGACCGAGCGCTTCCGGCAGCAGGAGCAGCAGGTCGATCCCTACTACGTCGTGATGAAGCTCCCGGGGGAGGTGAGCGAGGAGTTCGTCCTCATCCTGCCCTTCACGCCCCGCAACAAGCAGAACACCGTCGCATGGCTCGCGGCGCGATCCGACGGCGAGCACTACGGCACGCTCCGCTCCTACCGGTTCCCGACCGACGATCTCGTCTTCGGGCCGGCCCAGATCGAGGCGCGGATCGACCAGAACCCCGGCATCTCGCAGCAGCTCACTCTGTGGGACACCGCGGGGTCCGAGGTCATCCGCGGCAACCTGCTGATGATCCCGATCGGCGAGTCGTTCCTCTTCGTGGAGCCGATCTACCTGCAGGCGTCCAACTCGCGGCTCCCCGAGCTCAAGCGCATCGTCGTGGCGAACGGCAACGCGATCGCGATGGAGGAGACCTTCGAGCTCTCGCTCGACGTCGTGCTCGGCCGCCGGGCCTCCTCGCTCCCGGGGACCGGGACCGTGGTCGAGCCGACGGTCCCCGCCCCGGCGGCCCCCGCGGCGCCGAGCCAGCC
>VYDC01000013.1 GCA_009843585.1 Chloroflexota bacterium
GCCGCGCGCCTCGGACTCCCCGGAAACCCGGTCGCGGCGGTCGCCGCCACGCGCGACAAGTCGCTGCTCCGGGAGCGGCTGGAGGCGGCCGGCATCCCCTCGCCCCCCTGGTGGCGGCTGCGCGAGGGCGACGATCCCGCGGCGCTGAGCCCGAAGATCCGCTTCCCCTGCGTGGTGAAGCCGCTCTCGCTCTCCGGGAGCCGCGGCGTGATCCGTGCCGACGACCCCGACGCCTTCGGCCTGGCCGTTGCGCGCGTGCGGCGGCTGCTGGGCCGCCCCGAGGTCGCTGAGGAGTGCGGCGCGAGCACCGACCTCCTGGTCGAGGGCTACATCCCCGGCCGCGAAATCGCGATCGAGGGACTGCTCGAGCCCGACGCGGCGGGGACGGCGCGGCTGCGCGTGCTCGCTATCTTCGACAAGCCCGATCCGCTCGAGGGCCCCTTCTTCGAGGAGACGATCTACGTGACGCCGTCGCGCCTGACGGCGTCGGAGCAGCGACTCGCCGTCGGTGTCGCCGAACGGGCGGCTCGCGCGCTCGGGCTCGGCCGGGGGCCCGTTCACGCCGAGCTGCGCCTGAACGAGCGCGGCGCGTGGCCCGTCGACCTCGCCGCGCGGTCCATAGGCGGGCTCTGCGCGCGCTCCCTCCGCTTCGCTCCCCGCCAGGCGGGGGAGGAAGGCGCGGGAATCTCCCTCGAGGAGCTGCTGCTGCGCGATGCGGTCGGCGGCGGCGCCGCCACGGCCGGCTACGCGCGGGAGAGCGCCGCGGCGGGAGTGATGATGATCCCGATTCCCGCCCCCGGGATCCTGCGGTCGGTCTCCGGCGTCGCGGCGGCGGAGTCGGTGCCCGGGATCACCGGTCTCTCGCTGGACGCGGCGCGCGGTCGCCGGCTCGTCCCCCTGCCCGAGGGCGCCGAGTACCTGGGCTTCCTCTTCGCCCGGGCCGGGACGCCCGAGGCGGTCGAGGAGGCGCTGCGCCGTGCGCACGCGGCGCTCCGGTTCGAGATCGAGGCCGGTGCGGGGGAGGCCGGCTAGTCGGGGAGCGAGGCCAACTGCCCCGCGGTGGGCTCCGCTCAGCAGAACCACGCCTCGGTGAGCCCCGGGACGAAGGGCGGCGCGGAGGCGCGGCCATCCGCGGCCGGGCGCGGCCCGCCGGCCGCGCGCGCGGCGGCGTCGCGCAGCGCCCCGAGCACGGCGGCGCTGGTGAGGGCGGCGCGCTGGCTCGCGTGCGCTCCGCACGAGCCCTGATCCGCCGCCACCACCGACTCCGCGTCGTGAGCAAGCCGCTCCACCCGCGGGTCGGCGTGCCGCCAGAGGTAGCTCAGCCGCTTCCGGTCGAAGCCCTCGATCCGGCCGGCGTCGGAGAGCCGCGGCACCAGCGGGGAGCCCGGCGGGAGGAGCAGGCGAAGCGCGTACTGCACCGGCGGCGCCGCGGCCTGCAGGCCGTGGCGCTCCACGAAGTCGAGCATCGCCACGTAGTCGTCGAGCCCGCCCCAGGGCGTGAAGGCGACCCATGTCGGGCGCAGCGCCACGCCGTGCCGGCGCGTGATCTCCACGGCGCGCTCGAGGTCCGAGGCCTGATGCCCCTTCTCGAGCTCCTCGAGGACGCGGTCGCTCGTCGACTCGAAGGCCGATGTCACGAAGAGCAGCCCGGCGTCCCTCAGGCGGGGCAGGAGATCCTGGTGCTCGATGAGGTGCTCCACCTTCACCGTCGCGTCGAAGGTGACGCCGGGGTGGCGCCGGGCGAGCTCGTCCACGATCGCCAGCGAGTGCGGCACGGCGTTCAGGAAGTCCGGATCGCCGAACGTGATGTGGCGGGCACCGGCCTCGACCTGCTGCGCCGCGTCGTCGAGCACGACCCGGCGGTCGACGAGCCGGAGCCGCCCCCCGTAGACCGGCGTGATCGGACAGTGCGTGCAGCGATGCGCGCAGCCCCGGCTCGCCTCCACGTAGCCCGCGAGCACGAGCCCCTCCCCGGTGTCGCAGCGGGCGTAGCGCTCGAGGGCAGGCAGGCCGGACCGGTCGGGGGGGAGGAAGCGCTGCCTGGGGAACGACGGCACGGGCGCCCCGGGCTCCGCACCCTCGGGCGGCTCGACGAGGCGGGGTTCGACGCCCGGCGCGCGGCTCGCGATCGCGTTCGCGAGCGCGACGAGGCCGGGCTCGAACTCGCCTGCGAGCAGCGAGTCGGCGAGCGGCGCGGAGCGGGCGCCGGCCGGGCCGGGGCCCGCGAGGGCGCCCGCGTAGAGCCCGAAGAGGCAGAGGTGCGCGCGCGGAGCGAGCTCGCGCAGCCGCGGCGCGAGCGAGACGGCGAGACGCGCCGCGGTGTGCATCGGCACGGCGACGGCGACGAGATCCGCCGCCTGCGCGCGCTCGCGCAGGGCGCCCGGATCCTCGACGGCGAGGTCGACGCAGCGGACGCGGTGGCCCGCCCCGCGGAGGGCCGCCTGCGCCTGCGCGACCAGGAGCGGCTGGTGCCCGAGCTCATAGGTCGAGACGAGCAGGGCGTCGGAGGAGGGACGCGGCCCGCCCGAAGACGGCGACGCGCCCTCCGTGGAGCGGCGCCCGCTCACCGGGGCCGCCCTACTTCTTCTGGGGAGCGTAGTAGGGGTTCTCTCCGTCGGCGTGGTTCGTGGTGTCCACGATGCGCTCGATCTCCGGCAGGACCTCCCGCACGGCGGTCTCGATCCCCTGCGTCAGCGTGACGGCGGCGAGCCCGCAGCCCTGGCATCCGCCGCCCATCTCGATGTAGGCGACGCGATCGCGGAAGTCGAGCAGCGTCACGTAGCCCCCGTGCGCGGCGATCCCCGGGTTGATGCTCTCGTCGATGAGCTGCTGGAGCTGGACCGCGAGCTCGTCGAGCCAGAGCGGGTTCGGGTTCTGGAAGACGAACCCGTTCGCGCGCGCATCGGCCGGATCGAAGTGCACCGTCACGCCGTCGAGGTAGTCGGCGTTGGCGGCCTCGACGAAGAGCGTCAGCTCGTCACCGAGCGGGAGCACGGCGTCGTGCTCCGGCTCCTCGCCCTCATCGACGAGCGTCAGGCGGTGGGTGAAGCCCTCCGGCCCCCGGCCGGCCAGCGAGAGCTGTATCCCCGCGATGGGCTCGGGGAAGCTCTTCGCGGCGTCCCGAAGCCGCGCGCGCGCCTCGTCGGTGACGAGAACGCTCGGCGCCGCTTCCCTCTCGATCACTCGCCCTCCAGCCGCCGTCCGCACCTCCTAGCCTATCGCGTTTTGGCCCGGCGCGGTGGCCGCTCGCCGCGCGGGCCCTCCGCACCCGCCGCGGCCTACAATGCCCCCATGACGGACGCGGGGGGAGCGGCTCCCGGGACGGCCGGCGAGCCGCGCGGCCCCGGCGCGCCGCGTCGCCGCCGCCCGGCGTGGCGCTTCCACGGCTGGCGCATCGTCGGCGCCAGCGCCGCCATCGAGGCGCTGATGGGCGCCTTCTTCTTCCATTCCTTCGGCGCCTACGTCGTGCTCCTCTCCGCGCAGTTCGGCTGGAGCAAGACGGCGCTCGCCGGCGGCTTCGCGATCGCCCGCGTCGTCGAGGGCGCCGCCGGGCCGGGCCAGGGCTGGCTGCTCGACCGGCTCGGGCCCCGGACGGTGATGCACGTCGGGATGGTGCTCTTCGGAGCCGGGCTCATCCTCTTCAGCCAGATCGACTCCCTCGCCGGCTTCTACGCGGCCTTCCTCGTCATCTCGCTCGGGGCGACCCTGGGCGGCTTCCTCTCGATCCTGGTGCCGCTCGTGCACTGGTTCGAGCGGCGGCGGTCGCTCGCGATCGCGATCGCCTTCATGGGATTCGCCTTCGGCGGCGTCCTGCAGCCGGCGGTGGCGCTCGCGCTCGAGGGCTGGGGCTGGCGCGAGACGGCGTTCTTCTCCGGCGTGCTCTCCATCGCGCTCGGCGCGCCGCTGGTGCACGTGATGCGTCACCGTCCCGAGGAGCTCGGCGAGCACCCCGACGGAATAGACCCCGAGGAGGCCGCGGCGCTCGACGTGCCGTCGCCTGCCGGGGGCGTCGACTTCACGGCGGTCGAGGCCCTCCGGGCGCCGGCCTTCTGGCTGATCTCGGCCGGGCACGGCACCGCCCTGCTGGTGGTCGCGGCGCTGCTGGTCCACTTCGTCCCCTACGCGACGGAGGAGCTGGGCTACTCGCTGCAGCGCGCCTCGCAGGTCGTGCTGCTGCTCACGGTCCTGCAGGCCACGGGGATGCTGCTGGGGGGCGCCGTGGGCGACCGCGTCAACAAGAGGCTCACGGCGGCCCTCTGCATGATCGCCCACGCGGCGGCGCTGGCGACGCTGGCGCTGGCGACCGCGCTCTGGATGGTGCTCGCCTTCGCCGTGGTCCACGGCTTCGCGTGGGGCGTGCGCGGCCCGCTGATGGGGTCGATCCGAGCTGACTACTTCGGCCGGCGCGCCTTCGGCGTGATCATGGGCTTCGCGAACATCTTCGCGATGCTCGGGATGATCATCGGCCCGCTCGTCGTCGGCGCCCTGGTCGACCGGTTCGGCAGCTACCAGGGTGCCTTCCTGCTGCTCGCCGCGCTCGGCGCCGCCGGCTCGGGCTTCTTCCTGCTCGCCGTGCCGCCCCGATCCCCCGGTCGGGCGGAGCTCCCCGCCGCGGGGCCGGCGCCGCTGCCGTGAGCGCCTCGCCCGCGGCCCCGGCGCGACCGGGGGGCCGCATCTACTACGGCTGGTACATCGTCGCGGCGGCGCTCGCCACGAACGGGATGTCGGCGTGCCTGCAGGGCTACTCCACCGGCGTCTTCTTCGTGCCGATGAGCGACGACCTCGGCTGGACGCGCACCGAGTTCATCGTCGCGCTCACGATCTCGCAGTTCGTGATGGCGATCGTGGGCGCGCTCATCGGGGGTCTCATCGATCGCCACGGCGGCCGCATGCTGATGCTCGCGGGCGCCCTCGTCACCTCGGCGGCCCTGCTGGCGACGGCCGAGGTGGACGAGCTCTGGCAGTGGCGCGTGCTGCGCGGCGTCGCGCAGGCGGTCGGGGTCGGCCTCGGCGGCCTCCTCGTCGCGAACGTCGTGCTCTCGAAGTGGTTCGTGCGCTACCGCGGGCGCGCGCTCGGCATCGCGGTCACCGGGCTCTCGCTCGCGGGGGTGCTCACCCCGACCCTGCTCACGCCGGTCGTCGACGACTACGGGTGGCGCGCCGGCTGGCGGGTGCTCGCGGTCGCGACGGCGCTCCTGATGATCTCGGCGGCGCTCGTCATGCGGCGGCAGCCGGAGGACCACGGCCTCCTCCCCGATGGGCGCGCCGCGGAGGATCCGGAGGCCGGGGAGGAGGCCGAGCGAGCCCGCCTCGACTACGACACCTCGCTCACGCGCCGCCAGGCGATCCGCAGCACCGCCCTCTGGCTCCTGGTCGCGGCGTTCGGACTCGGCGGGCTCTCCTTCACGGCGCTCGGCGCGCAGACGATCCCCTTCCTCACCGACTCCGGCTTCAGCCGCACGACGGCCGCCGGCATGCTCTCGCTCTTCGCGCTGCCCGGGCTCCTGACGCGGGCGTTCTGGGGGGTGCTCGCCGAGCGCATCCAGCCGCGGCTGCTCGCGGCCGCGGCCTTCCTCGCCACGGCCGCGGCGATGGCGATCATCATCCCGGCCGCCCGCAGCGGCAGCACGGCGCTCGTCGCCCTCGGCTTCCTCACCTTCGGGTGCGGCATCGCCGGCTTCGTCCCGATCCAGGAGGTGATCTGGGCGAGCTTCTTCGGCCGCCGCTACCTGGGCGGCGTGCGCGGCGTGGCGATGCCCTTCCAGCTCGTCTTCTCGGCGGCGGGACCCTTCGTCGTCTCGCTCTACTTCGACGCCTTCGCGAGCTACGACGGCGTCTTCGCAGCGCTCGCCCTCTGCGCCCTCCTCGCGACCGTGCTCGTGCTCGCCGCGCCGATGCCCCGCGCGCGGCGCGCGCCGCCGCGGACGCGCGAGCGAGAGGTCGGCCGGGCGCCGCCCGAGCCGGCGCTCCCCGGGCTGGCGGCCGCCGCGGCGGTCGGGGCGCACCCCCCGCCGGCGCCGGGTGCCGACGCCCGGGGCACGGACCCGAGGCCACCGGCCCCGGCAGCGCCCGGCCGGGCGCCCGCGCCCCCGCCGCGTCGCGCCCGCAGCGCGGCGCCGCTGCTCGCCGCCGCCGCCGGCTGCGCGGCGCTGCTCCTGCTCGCGGCGGCGATCCGCCGGAGGCGGCGGGCCGGACGCGTTGACGCGCGGGACCGGCGGTCGTAATAGTCGGCTCGCCTGGCCTCCGGGGTGGAGACGACGAGCCATGGACCAGCCGCTTGCCGGCATGCGCGTGATCGAGGTCGGCGGCACGATCGCGGTCGGCGCCGCGACGAAGCAGTTCTCGGACTTCGGCGCCGACGTCGTCAGGGTCGAGCCCCCGACCGGCGGCGAGCTCCGGCGCACGCCTCCCTTCTCGGACGATCGACCGCACCTCGACACCGGCGCCTACCACCTGGCGCTGGACACCGGCAAGCGCTCGCTCGTGCTCGACCTGGAGACCCCGTCGGGCCGCGAGGTGCTCGGGCGGCTCTGCTCGGGGGCGCAGCTCCTCTTCGTGCAGCTTCCCCCGGAGCAGGCTGAGCGCGTGCTCTCGGTGGTGGACGCTGAGTCCGGCCCCTCGACGATCGCGATCTCCGCTCACGGGCTCGACGGCCCCTACGCGGGCCGCGCCGAGAACGACATGTCGATGTTCGCGTGGACGACCCGGATGTACCGGCACGCCGTCGAGGCGGAGGGCGAGCCGCTGCGCTACGCCCCGAACGTCGCCACGATCCAGGTCGGCGCGACCGCCGCGGCGGTGGGGCTCGGCGCCGCGTGGGGGCAGGCGCACGACGGCACGAGGCGCCACGTCGATGTCTCCGGCGTGGAGGCGCTCGCCGGGAACGTCGACACCGGCTACGTGGACTGGGTGCTGCTCGGCACGGAGCGTCGGGCCCGCGGGCGGATGACGGAGAACTACCCCATCGGCAACTACGCCTGCAAGGACGGCTACGTCATGTTCGCGGCGACGCTGGGGCCGCAGTTCCAGCGCCTCTGCACCGCGATCGGGCACCCCGAGCTCGTCGACGACCCCCGGTTCAACGAGCCGATCGCGAAGTCGCAGCACTGGGCGGACTTCATGGAGTACCTCGGCCCGTGGCTCGACGCGCGCACGCGCTCGGAGGTCTTCCACGAGATGCAGGCGCATCGCGTGATGGTGGCGCCGGTCCTCGACATGTCCGAGGTGGCCGACGATCCGCAGGCGCGGGCGCGGGGGTCGTTCGTCGCGGTCGAGCAGCCGCTGGTCGGGCCGGTCACGATCCACGGCGCGCCCTTCCAGATGGAGGAGGCGTGGGCGGCGCGCCCCTCGCCGCGATTCGGCGAGCACGGGACCGAGATCCTCGACGCCCTCGGCTACAGCCGCGACGAGCAGATCGCGCTCTTCCGGGCGGGGGTCACGGGGTGAGCTCGCGGGTCCCGGAGGCGCGCGGAGCCCGCTGGTGACGGGCACGGCGCTCTCGGGCGTCCGCGTCATCGACCTCGCCGAGGTCTGGGCGGGGCCCTTCGGCGCCTGCCTCCTCGCCGACATGGGCGCCGACGTCGTCAAGGTCGAGTCCTTCCCCCGCCGCTCGCTGACGCGTCCGCTCGTGCCCGACGCCCGGGTCGCCGACGGTCCCGGCCCGGTCTACGAGCGGGTCGACTCGCAGATCCAGGGGAACCGCAACAAGCGCCACATCGCCATCGACTTCCGCTCCGAGGGGGGCGCCGGGATCCTCCGGCGGCTGCTCCGGTGGGGCGACGTCATCATCGAGGGCTTCGCGGCGGGGACCATCGACCGCGCCGGCTTCGGCTGGGAGGCGGTGCACGGGATCAACCCGCGCATCTCGATGATCTCGATGCCGGCCTGGGGAGTCCGGGGTCCCTACCGCGGCTACGTCGCGCTCGGCTCGAGCATCGACGCCCACGTGGGACACGTCTCCCTGCGCGGCGTGCCGGGCGGAGCCGTCGAGGACGTGCCCGGGGGCTTCCACACCGACGCGACCTCGCCCATCGAGGTCGTCTTCGCCGCTCTCGCGGCGCTCAACCGCCGCGAGCGGACCGGCGAGGGCTCCTTCATCGACCTCTCGCAGGCCGAGGGCTTCGCCTGGGCCCTCGCCGGCTCCCTGGCGGAGTGGGAGATCGCCGGTCGCGTCCCGGAGCCCCTCGGCAACCGAGATCCCCACGTCGTCCCGCACGGGTGCTACCCCTCGGCCGTCCCCGAGCAGTGGGTGGTGGTCTGCGCCGAGACCGACGCGCAGTGGGCGGGGCTCGCCGAAGCCCTCGGCCATCCGGAGTGGGCCGAGGACGGCCACGCCTGGGCGAGCGCCGCGGGGCGGCTGCGGGCACGCGAGGAGATCGACCGCGCCATCGCCGCCTTCACGAGCGCGCGGGCGCAGGCCGACTCCGCGGACGACCTCCAGTCCCGCGGCGTCATCGCGGCACCGGTCGCGGCGCCCTCGGCGCTGCTGCCGTCGCCGCAGCTCCAGCACCGCGGCTGGTTCCAGCCCGTGGATCAGCCCTACTTCGGCACGCGGCTCTTCCCGGGCTTCCTCTGGCAGATGGCGCCCGACCCGCCGGAGTACGAGCGGCCGAGCGGACTCATCGGCGAGCACAACCGCGACGTGCTCTCAGGGCTCGGGTACGGGGAGGGCGAGATCCGCGCGCTCGAGGAGGCGTACGCGATCGGCGATCGCTACGACGCCGAGACGGAGGCGCGCCTCGGCGCGTAGCCCCGGAGCGGGGCCGGGGGGATCATGGCCGGACGGGCGATGGCGGGCGTGCGGGTCATCGACCTGGCCGAGGTGCACGCGGGTCCGCTCGGCGCGACCCTGCTCGCCGACCTCGGCGCCGACGTCGTCAAGGTCGAGTCCTACCCGCGGACCTCCCTCACGCGGCCGCTGCGGCCGGACGCGCGCGTCGCCGACGGGCCCGGCCCTCCCTACGAGAGGACCGCCCCGCAGACGCAGAGCAACCGCAACAAGCGCTTCCTCGCGCTCAACATCCGGAGCGACGCGGGCGCCGAGGTGCTGCACCGCCTGCTCGACTCGGCCGACGTCCTGGTGGAGGGCTACGCCGCCGGCACCATCCCGCGGCACGGGTTTTCCTGGGAG
>VYDC01000239.1 GCA_009843585.1 Chloroflexota bacterium
CGCCGCCGCCGCGGAACGAGGTGGCACGTGCCGGAGATCCGCGCTCGGGGGGAGATCGTCGAGCGCGCGGGCGCCGGGGGCCCGCAGGCGATCGTGCCGATGGTCGTGGAGACGAACGCGCGAGGCGAGCGCGCGTACGACATCTACTCGCTCCTGCTCAAGGAGCGGATCGTCTTCCTGGGGACGCCCATCGACGATCACGTCGCGAACACGATCATCGCGCAGCTCCTCTACCTCGACCGCGAGGACCCGGACCGCGACATCCACCTCTACGTCAACTCGCCGGGCGGCCAGATCTACGCCGGCCTCGCCATCTACGACACGATGCGGCTCATCCGCGCCGATGTCTCGACGATCGCCGTGGGCGTCACCGCCTCGATGGCGACCGTGCTGCTCTCCTCGGGGGCCTCGGGCAAGCGCTACGCGCTGCCGCACGCCACCGTGCACATGCACCAGGCGCTCGGGGGCGCGCAGGGCCAGGCGCGGGACGTGGAGATCGCCGCCAAGGAGATCCTGCGCAACAACGAGATCATCCGGAACATCCTGGTGGAGCAGACCGGGCAGACCGCCGAGAAGATCCAGACCGACTTCGACAGGGACTTCTACATGGATGCCAACCAGGCGCGGGAATATGGGATGATCGACGAGCTCCTGACGCCGGGCGCCGGGAGCTGAGCGCGGCGTCAGGGGCGCCGGCCGGGATGCGGGGGCCGTGAGCCGATGATCGAGAGAAGCCGGGCCCGGGCGTCGGGCGTCGTGCGCGGGGGCGCCTGATGGCCGGCACGACGTCGCGCGGCGGCGGCAAGCGCAGCGGCGGCAAGCGCGTCCAGTACCACTGCTCGTTCTGCGGGAAGAGCCAGGACCAGGTCAAGCGGCTGATCGCCGGACCGGGCGCGGTCTACATCTGCGACGAGTGCGTCGACCTCTGCCAGGAGATCATCAGCGAGGAGGCCCCGGCCGGCCGCAAGTCGCGTGCCTCAGGCTCACGCAAGCTCCGGACGCCGCAGGAGATGGTGAGCGCGCTCAGCGACTACATCGTCGGCCAGGAGCGCACCAAGCGCGTGCTCTCCGTCGCCGTCTACAACCACTACAAGCGCATCGACGCGCCGCCGCAGGCCGACGTCGAGCTCGAGAAGTCGAACATCCTGCTCATCGGGCCGACCGGCACCGGCAAGACCGAGTTCGCCCGCACGCTCGCCCGGGTGCTCGACGTCCCGTTCTCTATCGCCGACGCCACCGCGCTCACCGAGGCCGGCTACGTCGGGGAGGACGTCGAGAACATCCTCCTGCACCTGATACAGGCGGCGGACTTCGACATCCCGCGCGCCGAGCGCGGCATCGTCTACATCGACGAGATCGACAAGATCGCCCGCAAGGCCGACAACCCCTCGATCACGCGCGACGTCTCGGGCGAGGGCGTGCAGCAGGCGCTGCTCAAGATCATCGAGGGGACGGTGGCCTCCGTCCCGCCGCAGGGCGGCCGCAAGCACCCGCACCAGGACTTCATCCAGATAGACACCACCAACGTGCTCTTCATCGTGGGAGGCGCCTTCGAGGGGCTGGAGGGGGTCATCAGCAAGCGCACCGGCCTGGGGCGCCGCTCGCTGGGCTTCACCGCCGGCGATCCCCAGACCGAGCAGGAGCGCGCCCGGATCCTCCGGGAGACCACACCCGACGATCTGCTCCAGTACGGGCTGATCCCGGAGTTCGTGGGGCGGCTCCCGATCATCTCCACGCTCGACGCCCTGACCGTCGACATGATGGTCGACATCCTGGTGCGGCCGAAGAACGCGATCATCCGCCAGTTCGAGCGGCTCTTCGAGATGGACTCGATGGAGCTGCGCTTCACCGACGACGCGCTGCGCGCGATCGCGGAGGAGGCCCTCAACCAGAAGACCGGGGCCCGCGGCCTGCGCACCGTCGTGGAGGACACGCTGCTCGAGGTGATGTTCGAGGCGCCGTCGCGCAGCGACATCGCGAAGTGCATCGTCACCGGCGACACCGTCGGCGAGCGCCGGCAGCCGCTGCTCGTGACCTCCTCGGGGCAGGTGCTGAACGGCGATCCGTCCGAGCTCCCGGAGCTGGCGGCGGAGTCCGCGTAGCCCACGACCGCCCGCCCCGGGCGCCTCTGCAGACGGTGCGTGCGCGGCGTGCGCGATATGCTCCCCTGATGAGGGAATCGCACGCGGCCCGCGCGCGGGGAGCAATCGACGGTGGCCTCGCGGCGCCCGGCGACCCGCCGCGGCCCGCTGCGGGAGGGGCGCCTCTCCCGTGAGCGCGCCCCGCGTCGTCGTCTGCTACCACCCGGGGATCGCCGGCGCCCGCGAGATGGCCGAGGCCCTCTCGGAGCAGCTGCGCCGCTCGGCCCGTGAGCCGCGCGTCGTGGCGCTCGGAGACGCCGGCGCCGCGGGCGCCGACCTGGCGGCGCGCGCCGAGGGCGCCTCGCTCCTGGTCTGCGTCGGCGGCGACGGGACCGTGCTGCGCGCCTCCGAGGCGGCCGCCACCACCGGGATCCCGATCTTCGGGGTGCGCATGGGCCGCCTCGGCTTCCTGACCGAGGCGACCCCGCCCGACGCGGAGTCGGCGCTCGCGCGCGTGCTGGCTGGCGAGGCGCGCGTCGAGGAGCGCGCGCTCGCCGTCGCCACCGTCGACGGAGCCGAGCCCCTCTACGCGCTCAACGACGTCGTGATCGGGCGCCGCACGCTCGGGCACACCATCTCCGTCGGCGCCCGGCTCGACGGCGTGCTCATCGCCGAGTACCGGGCCGACGCGGTGATCGTGGCGACGGCGACGGGATCGACCGGGTACACGCTCTCCATCGGAGGCCCGGTCCTCACCCCGACGACGAGCGAGCTGATCCTGATGCCGCTCGCGCCGCACCTCACCTCGCACAACCCGCTGGTCCTCCCCGGCGGGACGCGGATCTCGCTGGAGGTCGCGCGCGGCGAGGGGATGATCGTCGTCGACGGCATCCACGAGCGCGCCGTCGAGGCGGGACAGCTCGTCGAGGTCACCGGCTCGGAGCGCCGCGCCCGCTTCGCGCGGCTCGGAGACGAGGGTCAGTTCTACGCGAACGTCGCCGAGCGGCTGGGCTGGCTCCGCGCCGACCACACGCTCGGCGCCGCCGGTGGCGGCGAGGCCGGGTAGCCCGGCGGGCCCTGGCGCCCCGGGGCCGGGGATGTCGCGGCGGCTTTGCCGTATTCTTGATGGATGGCGAGGGAGGACGGGGGCGGCTCCGTCGCGACGACGCGGTGGGCGGCGCGCGTGGAGCGCGCCACCGTTCACGACGCCCGCGAGATCTGCGATCTCATCAACCTGTGGGCGGCCCGGGGCGAGATGCTCCCCCGCACCCTCGGCGAGACCTACGAGAACATCCGGGACTTCTTCGTCGTCCGCGAGGAGGGGCGCCTCGTCGGCTGCGCCGCGCTCCACATCACCTGGTCCGATCTCGCAGAGCTCAAGTCGCTCGCCGTCGACGAGGAGCGCCAGGCCTCCGGCTACGGCCGCTCGCTCGCCGAGGCCTGCGTCGCCGAGGGGCGCTCGCTCGGGCTGCGGCGGATCTTCGCCCTCACCTACCGGCCCGGCTTCTTCGAGCGCCTCGGCTGGGAGCAGGCCGACGTGATGTCGTTCCCCAGGAAGGTCTGGAACGAGTGCTACCGCTGCCCGAAGTTCCCGGGCTGCGAGGAGATCGCGATGGTGCTCGAACTCGACGGGGCCCCGCAGCCCTCCGGCCCGCCTCCCGACCGGCCCGCGACCGCGCCCGGCCCGGGCGAGTGAGCGGGAGCCGGGCGCCCGCCGGGGGCCGCGACCCGTCCGCGCCGGCGGTGCTGGAGAGCGAGCGGCTGATCGAGGCCCGGCCCATCGCCGTCGAGCGGTCGCGGATCCGCCTCTCGAACGGCCGCGAGGCGGAGCGCGTCGTCGTCCGGCACCCCGGGGCGGTCGCGATCGTCGCGCTCGACGCGGAGGGGCGCTGGCTGCTCGTGCGGCAGCACCGCTTCGGCGCCGGCCGCGAGCTGCTGGAGATCCCCGCGGGCACGCGCGAGCCGGGCGAGGCGCCGGAGGCGACCGCCGCGCGCGAGCTCCGCGAGGAGACCGGCTTCGCCGCGAGCGAGCTCACCCCCCTGGGCGGCTTCTTCACGGCGCCGGGCTTCTGCGACGAGTTCATCCACCTCTTCCTCGCGCGCGGGCTCACCCCGGACCCCCTCCCCCCGGATCACGACGAGGAGATCCGCGGGCACCGCGCCCTCGCGCCGGCGGCCGTCCTGCGCGCCGCCGCCTCGGGCGAGATCGAGGATGCGAAGACGCTCTCGGCGATCGCCCTGATGTCGGCGCGCGGGGGACCGGGGGCGCCGCGGCCGTAGCTCCCGCTGGCCCCGCGCGGCGCCCCGTCCCGAGCCCGGCGTCCCTCTCCGCCGGCGCTTGACCATGACCGCCGCCGCGGGAATAGTGGGGCCGCCGCGCCGGGGTCCCGGGCGGCGCGCGTTCGCTCGGGATGAGAGGCGCAGGTGGCCGACGACCTACAGCACGACCTGCTCATCGTCGGCGGCGGGGGCGCGGGTCTGCGGGCCGTCATCGCCGCCGCCGACGCCTACCCCGATCTCGCCGTCGCGATGCTCTCCAAGGGCTACCCGATCCGCAGCCACACGCTCTCCGCCGAGGGCGGCCCCGCGGCCGTCATCAAGGAGAACGACTCCCTCGAGGATCACATCCACGACACGATCAGCGGCGCCGACTGGCTCGCCGACCAGGACGCCGTCGAGGCCTTCGTGCGCGAGGCGCCGGGCGAGATGGTCCAGCTCGAGCACTGGGGCTGCCCCTGGAGCCGGGAGGAGGACGGGAGCGTCGCCGTCCGGCCCTTCGGCGGGATGCGCATCCGCCGCACCTGGTACGCCGCCGACAAGACCGGCTTCCACATGCTGCACGCGCTCTTCCAGACCTCGCTCAAGCACACGCAGGTGACGCGCTACGACGAGTGGTTCGCCACCCGGCTCCTGGTCGAGGACGGGCGCTGCCAGGGCGTCGCCGCCGTGGAGCTGCGCACCGGCGTGATGCGCGTCGTCCGGGCGAAGGCGGTGATCCTCTGCACCGGCGGGGGCGGCCGCGTCTTCCCCTTCACCACCAACGCCGCCATCAAGACCGGGGACGGGATGGCGATGGCGTATCGCGCCGGCGTCGCGCTCAAGGACATGGAGTTCGTCCAGTACCACCCCACCGGCCTCCCCGGCACGGGCATCCTCATCACCGAGGCGGCGCGGGGCGAGGGCGGGATCCTGGTCAACACCGAGGGGCGGCGCTACCTGCAGGACTACAACCTGGGCGAGCCGCTCGACGTGAGCGACCCGAGCCACCCGCAGCTGCGCACGATGGAGCTCGGGCCGCGCGACAAGCTCTCGCAGGCCTTCATGAAGGAGCAGGAGGCCGGCCGCGTCTTCGAGGGCGAGTACGGGACCTACACGCACCTCGACGTGCGCCACCTGGGGGAGCGGCTCATCAACGAGCGCATCCCCTTCGTGCGTGAGCTGGCGAAGGACTACGCGGGGATCGACCCGGTGCACGCGCCGATCCCGGTCCGCCCGGTGGTGCACTACATGATGGGCGGCATCGACACGGACATGGAGGGCGCCACCAGCCTCCCCGGCCTCTACGCCGCCGGCGAGTGCGCCTGCGTGAGCATCAACGGGGCGAACCGCCTCGGCTCCAACTCCCTGACGGAGCTGCTCGTCTTCGGGCGCCGCGCCGGCCATGCCGCCGCCGTGTGGGCGCAGGAGCACCCCGAGTTCGACCAGGCCTCGCTCCGGGCGCAGGGCGCGGACGAGCAGGAGCGCATCGCGTCGAGCTACCTCCGGCCGCGCGAGGGCGGCGAGCGCATCGCCGCCATCCGCCGCGAACTCAATGAGGCGATGGAGGACGGCGCCGGCGTCTACCGCGACGGGGCGAGGCTCCAGGCGGCCACGGAGACGATCGCCGAGCTCCGGGGGCGCGCCTCCCACCTCGCGCTCGACGACCACAGCCACAGCTTCAACACCGAGCTCACGGCCGCGCTCGAGCTCGAGTCGCTGCTCGACGTCGGGGAGGCGGTCGCCCACTCGGCGCTCGCGCGCACGGAGTCGCGCGGCTCGCACCAGCGCACCGACCACCCCGAGCGCGACGACGAGAACTTCCTGAGGCACTCGCTCGCCTACCGGGCGGACGGCGCGCCGAGGATCGAGTACTCGGACGTGACGATCACCAGCTGGCCGCCGGCCGAGCGGACCTACGGGAGCTAGGGACGGGAGGCGCCGTGACCAGCGAAGCGACCGCCGCGCGCACCGTGACCCTGGAGGTCTTCCGCTACCACCCGGAGCGCGACGAGGAGCCGTCGTTCCAGAGCTACGAGGTGCCGTACCGCGAGGAGTGGGTCGTCCTCGACGCGCTCAACTGGCTCAAGGACGAGGTCGACGGGACCCTCAGCTACCGCTGGTCCTGCCGGATGGGCGTCTGCGGCAGCTGCGGCATGATGGTCAACGGCCTCCCCCGGCTCACCTGCAACGCCTTCCTGCGCGAGTTCCTCCCCGGCCCGATCCGCGTCGAGCCGCTGCGCGGCTTCCCCGTCGAGCGCGACATGGTCACCGTGCTCGACGACTTCATGGGGAAGCTCACCGAGGTGAAGCCCTGGATCATCCGCGAGCAGGAGCAGCCCGTCGAGGAGGGCGAGTACCGCCAGACGCCCTCGCAGCTCGCCGACTTCAAGCAGTTCAGCATGTGCATCAACTGCATGCTCTGCTACGCCGCCTGCCCCGTCTACGAGCACGAGGAGGAGTTCATCGGCCCGGCGGCGCTCGCGCTGGCGCAGCGCTACAACCTCGACTCGCGCGATCAGGGCAACGAGCAGCGCCAGCGGCTGATCTGGTCCGACGAGGGGATCTGGGACTGCACCTTCGTTGGCGAGTGCAGTGCCGTCTGCCCGAAGAACGTCGACCCGGCCGGCGCGATCCAGCAGGCGAAGGTGGAGGCGACGAACAGCTTCTTCCTCTCTTTCCTCCCCTTCACGCCCCCCGGGATGGGTCGCTGACGATGCCGGGACCGTTGCCGCGCCGGAAGTCGAACGCCTGGTGGAACCGCGGCTGGCCGTACCGCATCATTCTCTTGCGCGAGCTCTCCGCCGTCGCCGTTGCCGGCTACATGGTCCTGCTGCTGCTGCTGGTCTGTAACGTCCGTGGGGGCGAGGGCGCGTTCGCCGACCATCTCGAGGTGCTCCAGAGCCCGCTGCTCTGGCTGGTCCACGCGATCATCCTGGGGTTCGCGCAGCTGCACACCACGACCTGGTTCCGGCTCGTGCCGAAGGCCATGCCGCTGAAGCTCGGCGGCCGGCGCGTGCCGGACGAGCTGATCGTCGCGGGCGCCTTCGGCGGCTGGCTAGCCGTCTCGGCGGTCGTGCTGGTCATCTTCCTGGTCGTGGCGTAGGGGGGAGGGCAGCGTGCGACCGTCGAACGAGCCGTTCTTCTGGGCGATCTTCTCGGCCGGTGGCATGATCGTCGCCTTCCTGCTGCCGGTGCTCGTCATCATCACCGGCTTCCTCGTCCCCGCCGAGGTCGTCGAGTTCCGGCAGCTCGACAACCTCTTCGGCAACTGGCTGGTGCGGCTCGTCGTCTTCGGCGTGGCGTTCTTCTCCTTCTTCCACGCCGCTCACCGGATCCGCCATACGCTCAAGGACGTGGGCCTGCGCCGCATCGCGACGCCGCTCGCCGTTGTCTGCTATCTGGCGGCGCTCGCCGGGACCGTCTGGGCGGCGATCGTCGTCCTGTAGGCGCTTCCCGGGGCCTGTCGCCGTCGGTGAGGAGGGAACCTGTGACCGACCGCATCCGAACGATCTTCACGGTGATCGGCGCTGGCGTCGTCGTCGGCGCGATCACCGGCCTCGCCGCCGGGCTGGCGGGAGATCCGCCGCCCGTCGCGACGGGCGCCCTCGCCGGCGTCGCATCCGGCGTCGTCGCCGTGGTGGTGACCTCGACGCGGCGCGACTAGCGCTCGCCGTCCCGCCGCCCCTCGCGCACGGGCTCGCGTCGGCGGGTCAGGGGTGCGTCATCTCCTCCGGGCGCACCCACTCGTCGAACTGCCCGCCCTCCACCAGGCCGAGCTGCTCCGCCGCCTCCCTGAGGGTGAGCCCCTCGGCGTGCGCCTTCTTCGCCACCTTCGCGGCGTTGTCGTAGCCGATGTGGGGGTTGAGCGCCGTGACCAGCATCAGCGAGGCGCGCATCAGCTCCCCGATGCGCTGCTCGTTCGGGCGGATGCCCGCGACGCAGTTGTCGGTGAAGGAGCGCGCGGCGTCGCCGAGCAGCCTGAGGCTCTGCAGGTTGTTGTACGCGATCACCGGCTTGAAGACGTTGAGCTCGAAGTGCCCGGTCGCGCCGGCGACGCCGACCGCGACGTCGTTTCCCATCACCTGCGCGCAGACCATCGTCAGCGCCTCGGGCTGCGTCGGGTTCACCATGCCCGGCATGGTCGAGGAGCCGGGCTCGTTCTCCGGGAGGAGCAGCTCGCCGATGCCGGCGCGCGGCCCCGACCCCAGCAGGCGGACGTCGTTCGCGACCTTCATGAGGGAGGCAGCGACGGTCTTGAGCTGCCCGGAGAGCTCCACCTGCGCGTCGTGCGCGGCGAGCGACTCGAACTTGTTGGGCGCCGTCACGAAGTCGAGGCCGGTGAGCTCGGAGATGGCCCCGGCGACGCGCTCCCCGTACTCCGGGTGCGCGTTGAGCCCGGTCCCGACCGCGGTGCCGCCGAGTGCGAGCTCGCGCAGCCGCGGCTCGGTGGAGCGCGCCCGCTCGACCGCCTTGCGGAGCTGCTCGGCGTAGCCGGAGAACTCCTGCCCGAGCGTGAGCGGCGTCGCGTCCATCAGGTGGGTGCGGCCGATCTTGACGATGGCCTGGAACTCCTCCGCCTTGCGGTCGAGCGCGCCGTGCAGGTGCTCCAGGGCGGGAATCAGGTGCTGCTGGAGCTGCTCCGAGGTGGCGACGGCCATCGCGCCGGGGAAGACGTCGTTGG
>VYDC01000034.1:0-781 GCA_009843585.1 Chloroflexota bacterium
CTCCCCGCGCGCGGGGAGGCGGTAGGCGAGGAGTCGCTTCGCCCCGTGGTCGGAGACCCAGAGCGTGACGCCGTCCGACCAGATGCCGCGGGGATCGCCGTTGGCGGCGTCGAGCGCGCACTCGGCGAGCGGTTCGCCCGACTCCAGGTCGTAGGCGAAGAGGGCGTCCCCGCCTGAGTCGAGCACCCAGACCACGGCGCCGTCGGACCAGATGCCGCGCGGGTCGCCGTTGCGTGCGGCCAGCTCGAGGTCGCGGTCGGGGAGATGCTCGCCGCTCTCCACGTCGTAGGCGAAGAGGCGGTCCTGGCCGCTGTCGGAGACCCAGATGGTCTCCCCGTCCGACCAGGCGCCGCGCGGGGCGCGGTTGCCCTCGGCGAGCGGGAACTCGCGCTCGGGGGCTCGCTCGCCGGTCGTGCGGTCGTAGGCGTAGACGGCGTCGCCCGCGCCCTCCGGGTTGTCGAGGAGCCAGAGCGTCGCGCCGTCGGACCACATCCCGGTGGGCGAGCCGTGGCCGCCGTCGGGGGTCTTGATGTCGCGCTCGACGGTCCACTCGAAGTCGGCATCGCTCGGCGTGGGGCCGGTGTCCTCGCCGCCACCGGGGAACGCTATGCCGCCTCCGCCCGCTCCGCGGACGCCCCCGGGAGGGGTCGACGTGACGGTCACCGTCACGTCGATGGTCGCCTCCGCTCCGTCGCTGTCGGTCACGCGAACCGTGATGCTGAGCGAGGGCGTGTCGTCCAGGTTGAAGGAGGCGGCGGGCGCGACCGTGTTCTGTCCGTCA
>VYDC01000034.1:791-2967 GCA_009843585.1 Chloroflexota bacterium
GTCGTCGGGGAGGTCGACGTCGCTCGCCCGTACCGGCGCGCCGACGTTGTCGCCCGCGGACGCCTTCTCCGGGACCTCGCGAGACAAGGACGCCGAGGAGAACGTGGGGGCATCGTTCCGCGGGGACATCGTGACCGTGACAGTGGCCTCGTCGTAGAGCCTGCCCCCGTCGGTGACGCGATAGGTGAAGGTGTCCGTACCGTCGAAGTCGGTCTCAGGCGTGTACGTGACGACTCCGCCCGACCCGACCACAGCCGAACCGTTCGAAGGCCGCCGCCTCAGGCTGACCGTCAAGACGTCGTCCTCGGGGTCGGTGTCGTTGCCGAGCACGACGATCGCCACGGCAACGTCCTCCTCCGTCGCAGCCTGGTCGTCGACGGCGTCCGGGGCCTCGTTCACGTCCTCGATCTCGATGACGACTCGCGTACTGTCGGTCGCCAGCGACGGATCGGTGGCAGTGACCGTGACCACGAGGCTGCGATCGGCCTCGTGGTCCAGCCGCGCCCGCTCGGCCACCCGGATCTGCCCGCTCGCGCGGTCGATGGTGAACCGGGACGCATCGGTACCCGACAGGCTGTACGTGCGGACGTCGTTGTTGGCGTCCGTCGCCGTCACCGGCTCGCCGACGCGAGTCCCGGCGCCTGCGTTCTCCTCCACTGAGCGGGTCACGCTCGATTCGGGAAACACAGGAGCGAAGTTCACGCCCGGAGGAGCCCTGACCGCATAGGTCGAGGTGGCGGTGAGCGCCTTCCCCGGTCCATGGACATCCGTGTAGGTCGCTGTGACCCGCAGGAAGTGGTCGAGATCGCCGAGGACCGGAGTGTAGCTCCCGAGCCGCGCGTCGCCGATCGCTTGCCACCCCCCGCTCCGGCTGGTCGACCGCTCCCACTTCCAGGTCGTTGAGACGATGCCGTCCGGATCGGTCAGGGTCGCCTCGAAACCAGAGCCGATCTGGGGCTGCGGCGTCAGGTTCACGCTGCCGGTCTCGTCCAGGTTGGTGATGTCGATGGTGACTGTCGTGGCTACCGAGCCATCCGAGTCCGTGGCGGTGACCTCGACCTCGTACGTATCGCGGTCCTCGTAGTCGAGGGGCTCCCTGGTGCGCAACTGCCCGCTGCTCGCGACGACACGGAATGCTGAGGAGTCGGTTCCCCCCAGCGCGTAGCTCACCGCACCGCGAGTGGCCACGCCCCGCACGGGGCTCCGATGCTTTTGCCCGGCGGCGTGTTCTCGGCAACGGTCCGCACGGTGCGGACCGACTCGAGGTCGAGCGACAGAGTGGCAAGTGGCTCGGTCGAGAACTTGCCCGCGCCGCGGATGCTGCTAATCGACTGCTGCGGACTGGATGAGGGGTTGCTCAGCGAGAACCCCGTCCCGTCCTCCGTGCCCGCGTCCCACGGATAGAGATTCACCCTCCACGAGCGCAACCAGAGTCCGCTGCTGTTCAGCATGGGCCGACCGGACACACCCACGAACCAGTCAGGGCTGGGTGCGACCATGCTGAGCAGCGTGAACCGCGGGTACGCGGTGCTGAACCTCGCCGTCAGGGTGTTCGACGCCTCCACTCCGATCGTGGTGGTGCCGGCTTCGAGCACGTTCGACGCGGTCGTCGCCGCGATGGCGGCCTGGACTTCGCCCTTGAAGGTGCTCGTCAGGCCAGCCTCGGCCACCAGGCGGACTCCCGCCGATGCGGATGCTCCGCTCCTCACAAAGCTCACGAGGTCGCTGTGCACGGCGCCGATCAACCGCGTGAAGTGGGCCCCGGAGGGGACCCCGTCGGGGGTCACGGCCGTCGTCCAGGCGCCCTGGAACACCAGCGAATACGACGCTTCAGAGGAGGACGGCGCGACCGGATCGCTCGCTACCGGCTGGAGGGTGGTGTCCTGCGGCGTGCGCGTCACCGTGATGGTGTAGGTCCTCGCGTCACCGTTCGCCGCGGTCACCCTGACTGCGACCACCGTCTCTCCCACCGACAGCGCGACCTGGTGCCCGGCCCTCCCGGAGTCGGCGTCGGCCGGCCTCACGAACGAGGTGCGGGCGCCCGCATCGTTCGCGGTCGCCGTCACCGTGATCCGCGTCACCGAGTAGCCGACGGATGCCGAGTACGAGGTCACGCCCCCGTCGAAGGACGGGGCGAGCCTTCCCGCGCTGAGTTCCAGCGCGCTGAGGGTGGCGT
>VYDC01000034.1:2977-8981 GCA_009843585.1 Chloroflexota bacterium
GTGGGGGGCGTCCGACGCACGGGGGGGGCCCCTGGCGGTGTGCGACCAGGCGCCGGCGCCGACTGCGGGGACCGCGCGGATCTGCACGTCGTACTCCACCGAGTTGACGAGGCCGGGGATGGTCGTGCGCAGGGCTCCCGAGGTCCAGACGCTGCCGAGAACGGTCCAGTTGGCGGCGGCCTTGTCCGGCGCGTCGGAGCGAATGCGCCGCGCGTCGTAGCTCGTGATGGCGCTGCCCCCGTCGCTCGATGGCGCCCGCCACCGCACCCTGAGCTGTCCGTCTCCGGAGGTGATGCTGGCGCCTGTCGGCTTGCCCGGCGCCAGGGCGGGCGGCGGACCCCTGACGGTCGCCGTGACAGTCTGGCTCAGCGCGCGGCCGTCCTCGGTGCACACCGCTCCGGAGGTTCCACACTCGCGCTCGGCCTGCACGCTGATGCCGACATCCCCGGCGCCGCTGGGCCGGATGGTGATCCGCCACTCCCGATGGCTCCGTACATCCACTTGCGAGGCGTCAGTGACCGAGCCGCCGGTCACCGTCAGCACGGCTCCCGTGATGTCGTTCCTGCGGTTCGCAACGTCTTCGCTGAAGCTCAGCGTGAACGACAGCACCGACCTCCCGTCGTGCGTCCGGGGGACCTCCCGCATCTCGGCGGTCAGCGGGCCCCTGACGGTCCCGCTTCCGCTGCTGGAGAGCAGCGGATTCCTCGACAACGAGACCTCGTACCGGCCGCCCCGCTCCCAGTCCGCGGAGATGTGAGGCCAGAACGCCTTCAACCCGGTCCTCCCGAGGTCTGCGCGTTCGGCGTCGGAGAGCAGCAGACGCATATCCCCGACGCGCAGCACCCAGTCGTCGGGAGCCGCGTTGAAGAAGAGGTACAGGTCGATCGCGGTCGTGTGGAGAGTGTTGTCCACGCCCCGCCTCGTGCACCGACACCAGGCCAGCGTGATGATCCGGTACTCGGAGCCGTCATAGGTCAGGGACCTGGGCACGAGGTTCCCCGGGCTGTTCGTCCCGCCGTAGGGCTCGCGCTCAACGCGTCGATAGCCGCGGTAGCTGGCGCCGTCACCGGCCGTCAGCGTGCCCACGTAGAGGGCCGTCGTGCCCTCGCCCGCTGCCGACCAGTCGCCCGCGCCGTTGGTGTTTCGAGCTCGCACGCGAACGTAGTAGTTCTTGTCCGGCTCGAGACCGGTGATCGTGGCGCTGGTTCCGGTCTGGCCCTGCGGTCCGGACAGCCAGTCCGTCTGGTCGCGGCGGCGGTACTCGAGGTCGTAGCCGGTGATCGCCGGGTCGGAGTCGTCTGGCTCGGTCCAGGTGACGGTCAGGGCATGGAGCCCGTCGTCGTACACGGTGGGTGTGCCGGGTGCGGCGGGACGTGAATCTGACGCCTCGGCCGGTGCGAGGGTGGGGACAAGGCTGAGGAGAACGACGCTCCCGATGAGGATCGCCGTGGCCGACCGGGCGCTCGACCCCTGGTCCCGCCTCATCCGCGCACCCGCACGCCGCTTGTGGTCGCGACCAGGGGCGCGGCCATCGGGAGGCGATCGGGAACGAGGTCGCGGAAACGGGTGTGCACGAACTCCGGCGCCCCGGGGATGCAGGAAGCCCATGCTCCATCCGCGAGGGCGTACACGGCGGTGGCGCCCCGCGACGCCGTCGAACCCCCTTCGCTCACCGGTGCCGTCCGGCTCGCCGCATGCCTCTCTGGACATGGGAAACGCGGTTGGAACCCATCGACAGAACCTAGGTGCCAGCCGGAGGCGGTGCCTAGGTTCGCCTGTACCTATTCGTGGTGTGAGTTCGGCGTCTGCGCTGGAGTGAATCGGTCGAGCTTGCGGTGCCACACATGATGGGCACTATCGAAGTACGTTTGTTCACACCGGGTTGTCGACGACCAGACGGGGCCGCAGCCCGGGCGCTGGTCGTGGTTCGGTGCGACTCAGGGCCCTGCGGAACGCATCAAGGACCACCGCGAGCGGCGGCAGCAGGGATGCTCAGGCGGAGACGTCGAGGTGGACGCCGCCGAGACCACGCCACGCGTCGGAATGCGGCTGCTCGCCGGACACGATGGCGGTCCCCTTCAGTCCTATCGGCGTATCCCGCCCCCTGACCTCTCGCCGCTGACGATGCGAGCCGACGCCGCGATGCCGGCCCCCTGGCCCGTGCGTGGGTCACTCAGGCCCTTCGGCGGCGTGAGCGGTGCGCGCGTCGATGCACGCCGTACACGGCGGGTCGCGCGCACCCACTCGGTCCCCGCCGCGCTCACTCGCGCCTGGCGACGAGGGGCGTTCCCGCGGCGACGCCGCCAGGGAAGAGCTCCCCGAAGGCGCGGTTCACGAACGCGGGCGCCCCGAGGATGTAGGGCACGAACTCGCCGGCGTCGAGCGCGTAGAGGGCCGCCAGGCCGAGCTCCTCGGCGCAGGCCGCCAGGTCGGCGACGCCGCCGCCCTCGTAGAGCACGTGGCTCAGGCCCCGGGAGGTCTCGCCGCGGAGGCACGACTCCCACGGCCCCGCGACCACGGGAGCGCCGGGGCCGGCCGAGGCCGGCCCCTCGCTCCTCACCGTGAGCGGGGTGAGCCCGGGGACGCCCTCCGCGTAGAGCGCGCTGAAGGCGCTGTTCACGAAGCCGGGCGCGCCGAGGACGTAGGGCACGAACTCGCCGCCCTCGAGCGCGTAGAGGGCGTTCACGTGGCGGCTCTCTGCGCACGACTCCAGCTCCTCGAGGCTGCCGCCCTCGTAGATGAGGAGGCTGAAGCCGACGGAGACGTCGCCGCTCAGGCAGCTCGCCGGGGGCGCGCCCCCGGCGAGTGCGACGGTGTAGACCCGCACGCGGCTGCCGTCCGGGGAGGTCACGGTGACGGTGATCTCGGCGGCTCCCGCGAGGTCGACCTGGTGGCCGTCGGCGTCCCCGTCTGAGTCGGGGGGAGCGATGTCGACGGTGGCTCCGTCCTGCGCGGCGGCCGCGGCGACCGTGGTCTGCATGGCGCCCTCGCGGGGGACGCCCTCGTACCCGGTGCGGTCCGGGTCGAACTCCCCGATGTCGACGCCCTCGAGGCTGAGCGAGGCGAGCCGCGCGTCCCAGGCGTCGGGCATGTTGTAGGTGTAGACGCGGTCGTCGTTCTCGTCGGCGACGTACATCAACTCGCCGTCCGACCAGATGCCGCGCGGGCTGTTGTTGCCGGCGCTGGAGAGCTCCGCGAAGTCCTCGTCCGGCACGCGAGCGAGCGTGGGCGGGTCCTCGGGAGGCTCTGCGAGCGGCACGGGCAGGCGGTAGGCGAACAGGTGCTTGGGGTCGTGGTTGGAGACCCAGAGGGTGACGCCGTCCGACCAGAGGCCGTGCGGAGTGCTGTTCGCGTCCGCGAGCTCGTGCTCACCGAGGAGCGCGCCCGTCTCGAGGTCGTAGGCGAAGAGCGATGGATTGCCGTTGAGCACCCAGATCGCCTCGCCGTCGGACCAGATGCCGCGCGCGTCCCCGTTGCGCCTGATGAGCGCGATGTCGCGCTCCGGTAGGCGCTCGCCCGTCTTGAGGTCGTAGGCGAAGAGCCGCTCCTGGCCGCTGTCGGAGACCCAGACGGTATCGCCGTCGGACCAGACGCCGCGCGGTGCTCCGTTCCTGCCGTCGAGTTCGAACTCGCGCTCATCGAGGCGTTCGCCGGTCTCGCGGTCGTAGGCATACATGGCGTCGCCGGCGCCGTCGGGGTTGTCGAGGATCCATACGATCTCGCCGCCGGACCAGAGCCCGCTCGGCCAATCGTTGCCCTCGTCGAGCTCGTCGATGTCCCGCTCCACCGTCCACTCGAAGTCCACGTCGCTGGGAGCGGGCCCCGGCGGACCGCCGCCACCTCCGCCGGGCGGGAGCACGATGGCCGAGCCGCCGCCACCGCCGGGGGAAGCGCCGCTCGGGCCGGAGGGCGGGCTCGACTCGTCGGCTGCACCGACGACGACCGCGATCGTGACCTCGATGGTGGCAGCGAGCGGCGGGCTGGCGCTGTCGGTGGCCGTCACCGCGACCGTGTGGGTCGGCCCGACGATCGCGTCCAGGTAGTCCGCCGTGGTGATCTGGCCGCTCTCCGCGTGGATCACGAAGCGTGTCGATCCGGTGAGCGAGTAGGTGAGCGTGTCGCCGTCGACGTCCCGGGCGGTGAGGGGGTACCCCACATCCTCTCCGGGCTCCGAGTCTTCGGACACCTGGAAGGTGACCGTGGCCGAGGCGTAGGTGGGGGCGTCGTTCACGGGCACGACGCTGGTCACGTAGACGAAGCCCTCATCGCTGTTCCGGCCGTCGGATACTTGGTACTCGAAGCTGTCCTGGCTGGTGGAGTCCGGGTTCGGCACGTAGGTGATCGTCTTGTCGCTCTCCACTTCCGCGCGCCCGCGCAGGGGCTGCCTGAGCACCCGCACGGTCAGTCCCTCGGGCGTGGTGTCGGGATCCGTGTCGTTGCGAAGGACGTCGATGGTGAGCGGCGTGTCCTCGGTGGCCGTGACCTCGTCGTCGACGACGGTCGGAGGCTCCGGCACGTCGGAGACCTCGATGCGAATCGGGATGGTGTCGCTGCCACCCTCGCCGTCGCTGGCTGAGACGGTGCCGGAGTACGTGGCGGTCCTCTCGCGGTCGATGGTGATCCCCGCGCCGACGGTGATCTGCGCCGTCACCGGGTCGATGGCGAAGTCCGATGCGCCCGACAGGCTGTACGTCAGTCCGTCCTGGTCCGGATCCACCGCCGTCACCGGCGTGCCGACCTCGACCCCCTCGCCCGCCCCCTCGCGGACGACCAGCTGCAGCTCCGCGACCTGCTGCTTCTGAGTGAACCGGGGTGCGTCGTTCACCGGCCGGATGGTCACCCGGACCGTGCCCACGTCGCGGTTGCCGCCATCGTCCGTGACCCGGTAGTCGAAGGTGTGCACGCCGTTCGCGTTCTCGTTCGGCGTGTAGGTGATCTGCTTCGTCCCGGCGTTCACCACCGCGGTCCCGCCCGGCAGGCGGCTGGAGACCAGCGAGACGCTGAGGTCGGCCGTGCTGGTGTCGGGGTCGCTGTCGTTGGCGAGCACATCGACGGTCACCGGCGTGTCCTCGTCGGTCGAGACCGAGTCGTCACCGGCGGTCGGGGGCTCGTTGACGTTGGTGACGGTGACGGTGACCTGGATGCTGGCGCTCGCGCCCGCGCCGTCCTCGGCGGTGACGGTCGCGGTGTAGATGTCGGTCGTCTCGTGGTCGAGGGCCGCGGCGACGGTGATCTGTCCCGTGGTGGGTTCGATGGCGAGGTCCGCGGTCCCGCTGAGGGCGTAGGAGAGCGTCGCATGGTCGGGGTCGGTCGCCGCCACGGCCGCGCCGACGCGGTCGCCCACGCGCGCCGTCTCGGCTATCGAGCGCTGGGCCGTGCTCGCGCCGAAGTCGGGCGCGTCGTTCACCGAGGCGACCGTCACGGTCACCGTCGCGGTGACGCCGTTGGCGCCGTCGGAGAGGGTGTAGGTGAAGCTGTCGACGCCGTGGAAGTCCTGGTCCGGCGTGTAGGTGAACTGCCTGGTGGAGGCGTTCAGCGTGACGGCGCCGTTGCCGGGTCGTGTCGAGCCGAGAGCGACGGTGAGGCTCGCCGAGGCCGTCTCGGGGTCGCTGTCGTTTCCGAGCACCCCGAAGGTGACGGCGGTGTCCTCGTCGGTCGAGACCGAGTCGTCCCCGGCGGTCGGCGGCTCGTTGACGTCGGCGACCTCGATGGACACGGTCGCGGTGTCGGTCCCCCCCGAGGGATCCCTCGCCGTCACCGTGACCGTGTGCTCGTCGTCGTCCTCGTGGTCGAGGACGGCCCCGCTCGCCACCCGGATCTGCCCGGAGGTGCCGACGATGGTGAAAAGCGTGGAGCCCGAGAGAGTGTAGGCCAGGTCGCCCGCGTCCTCGGCGTCGCCGGCCGTCACGGGCGCTCCGACGTTGGTGTTCGGGGGAGAGTTCTCGGGCACGGAGCGCGTCACGCTCGACGGGTTGAACACGGGGGCGGTGTTGTCGGGGGGGCG
>VYDC01000044.1:0-4399 GCA_009843585.1 Chloroflexota bacterium
CGGCGCTCAACCCCCCGCGGCTCGATGCGAGGCGCCACCAGGTCCTGCACCAGGGCGGCGTGACGGCCGCGGTCAACGTCAGCAACGCGCACACGAACTTCTCGGTGGAGTACCACGAGGGGCCGACCTCCGACATCCGCGTGCGCATGGCGCTCGCGCATGCCCTCGACAACGCGACCTACGCCGAGCTCTACGAGGGGTTCGCCGAGGAGATGCAGGGCCAGCAGCTCACGCGCTCGGACTTCGGGTTCAACCCGAACCTCGGTCCGTACGGCTACGACCCGGACCGGTCGCGGGCCCTCCTGCAGGAGGCCGGCTTCGCGAACGGCTTCGATGCCCCCATCGGCCAGCTGACCGGTTTCGACCCCGTGGTCGACGCCCACACGCTCGCCGTGAAGGACGCCTTCGACCAGATCGGTCTGAACGCCAACATCGTCAACATCGACATCAGCACCTGGCGCGATCACATCTACGGCCGCACGCCGCGGATCATGATCGAGCGCTGGGCCTTCAGCGGCATCGGGCAGCACGATGCGGCGTTCGCGCTCAGCTGGTCGGAGAGCAGCCAGCCGTCGAAGTTCTACGCCAACGCCAACTTCGACCGCGCGTTCAACGAGGCCATCCAGACGATGGACACCGACGCGCGGGAGAAGCTCTTCTGGGAGGCCGTGCAGGTGATGCACGACGACCCGCCGGCCGTCTGGTCGACCACGCGGCCGTCGGTCGTGGCGTGGCGCAGCGACCAGTACAACCTCTCCCTCTGGGAGCGGCCGACGATCTTCTTCGACCAGGTCGCGATCGTCTGACGGGGCTCACCGCGGGCGCAGGGGGGCCGGCCGCCGGCCGCCCCCCCTGCCGGCCCGGCCCGGTCGACTCCCGCGAGCACCTGCGCCGAGCGGTGCCGTGACAGGGATCCGGCCCTACCGCGTCGGCGTGATCGGGACGTCCTGGGCGTCGCGCGTCCCGCTCCCCACCTTCGCCTCCTACGAGGGCATCGAGCTCACCGCGATCTGCAGCGCCCGCCTCGAACGCGCCGAGGAGGCGGCCGGGCGCTTCGGCGCGCGGATCGCGGTGGACGACTACCGCGCGCTCGTCGAGTCGGAGGACGTCGACCTCGTCTACATCGGTGCGCCGGTGCGCCTGCACCACGAGATGGCGCTGGCCGCCTCGGCGGCCGGCAAGCACATCCTCTGCGAGAAGCCGCTCGCGCTCGACGTGACCGAGGCCCGCGAGATGCTGGAGGCCGCGAGCGAGGCCGCGGTCGCGCACGTCACCTCGTTCTTCGTTCGTCCCTTCGAGAGTCACCAGTATGTCAAGCAGCTCGTCGCCTCGGGTGCCATCGGCGAGCCGCGCCAGCTCTCGGTCGCGCACTTCCCCGGCTGGGAGCGCGGCGCCTGGAGCTGGCTCGACTCCGCGGGCCAGGGCGGCGGCTATCTCGGGGCGGTCGGATCGCACTACATCGATCTCGCGCGCGACTGGCTCGGCGAGTTCGCGAGCGTCTCGGCGCAGCTGCGGACCTGGATCGGCGAGGCAGACGACCCGGGCGGCGTGAGCCGCCCGGTCGACGCCGACGACGCCTTCCTGCTGGCGGGCGCGATGGAGCAGGGCGCGATCGTCTCGATCCAGTTCTCGCGCAACGTGCCGCCGGGGCGCGGGCGACGCGTCGAGCTCTACGGGAGCGACGGGGCCGTGGTGGTCGACGGCGACGAGGTGCGCGGCGAGGCGCGGGTCTACCTCGCCCGGCGCGGCGATCGCGCGCCCCGCGAGGTCACGCTCCCGCCGTCGCGCCTCCCGTCCGCCGTGCAAGAGAGCGCCGTGCCGATCTTCGGAGCGATGATCCACGCGCTCCTGCTCTCCATCGAGAGCGGCCGCAGCGAGGGCCCCAGCTTCGTGGACGGACTCCGCTGCCAGGAGGTCCTCGACGCCGCGCGGCTGTCGGCGGCCGAGGGACGCGTCGTGCCGCTGGACCCGGTCGCCGGCGGCGCGGGTAACGTGACGGGACGAGAGGGGGTGCCGCGATGATCGTCGGCCTGCACGTCATCCTGCTCCGTGTTGAGGACGTGGAGCGTGTGCGACAGTTCTACCAGGACGCCTTCGACCTGCCGCTCCTCGATGACCCGCGCGTCGAGGGACGGCTCGCGCACCTGGGCCTCCCCGGCATCGCCTACGAGGGGAGCTCCACCTTCAGCGGGACGCTCGAGATCATCGGCGGCGGCACGCCGCAGCCGGTGCCCGACGACCGCATCCACTCCCCGACCACGCCGGTCCTCCAGGTCGACGACATCGAGGAGTCGATGCGCCGCGTCGTGGCCGCCGGCGGCACCGTCGTGAACCACCCGTGGAGCAGCGCGCAGCGCCGCGCCGATACGGACCCGGAGATCTACGAGCGCTCCCGGCGCACGGGGCGCGGCGTGGAGCTCGCCTACTTCGCCGATCCCGAGGGGCACGTGATCGGACTGCGGCGCCCGTTCGAGCTGTAGCGCGCCCCCGGTCCCTCAGGCGGCCCCGCTAGGAGTCGCCGCGCCACATCCGCGCGAAGTCCGTCTCCCGGGCGTCCCCGCCCGAGAGCAGGGCCGGGAGCAGCGCCGGGTCGGCCTCCATCCCGCGGAGCTGCGGGAGCACGCGCTCGACGAAACGATGAAGGCTCGCGCGGATGCGCGCGTCCTCCATGTGTCCGAAGTTCATCCAGCAGAGGAGGTTGGCGATCCCGAGCCGCGCGAGCGGCGCGAGCCGCTGGGCGACCTCCGCGGCCGGGCCGGCGACGAGCCACCCGCCGGTCAGGTAGCGATCGCGCCAGTCCTGAAAGCGCGACGGCGAGAGGTCCTCGCCGGCCTCGCCCGCGTTCGCCGCGGCGCTCTTGCGGACGTAGACGTCGATTGGGCCGGCGATCGTCCGCCGCCAGTCCTCCCCCTCCTCGGCGACGTAGATCTGGCGAAGGACGCTGGTGTCGGCGAGCGCCCGCTCCCGGATTCCGTCGGCCCCGGCCCGGCCGTCGGGAGCGGCCGCGCCGAGGCCCCGGAGGTAGTGAGCGAGCCGCGGTGCTATGACCTCCGGGCCGACCGGCCCGAGCAGGAGCGACCAGCCGTTCCGCCCGGCCATCTCGAGGCGGCCCGCGTCGGAGGAGGCGAAGGCGATGTGCGGGTGCGGCCGCTGCACAGGCGCCGGGATGATGCGCCCCCGCACCTCGCCCCGGTAGTGGGGGCCGGCGTACGCGAAGCCGTCGGGGCCCGCCGACCACGCGCGGCGGCAGACGGCGATGAACTCGGCCATGCGCTCGTGGCGCGCCGCGATGTCGACGCCGTAGCCCGCGAACTCATCGGGGGCGTTGCCCGGTCCGATGCCGACCACGAGGTTCCCCGAGGCGAGCTGATCGAGGAGGTTGCACCGCGTCACGAAGCGGATCGGGTGCGAGAGCGGGACGACGTTGACGGCGAAGCCGATGCGGAGCGAGGGGTTGCGCTGGCTGATCGCCGCGGCGAGCGTGATCGGATCCGAGTAGACGTTGTACCCGGTGAAGTGATGCTCGGTGATCCAGACGTCGGAGAAGCCGCTGCGCTCGGCCAGGTCGACCTGCGCCAGCACCTCCGCCAGCACGCGGCGATCGTCGTCGGGCCCCGGCGTCTGCGGGTTGAGGTAGTAGCTCGCGCGCAGCGTGCCTCTCCGTCCGCCCGGCGCCGCCTAGCAGACGCCCTCGTCGCGGAGGCGCGTGATCTCCTCCCAGCCGTAGCCCAGCTCCTCGAGGTAGCGCTCGGTGTGCTCCCCGAAGCTCGGCGGCGGCGTGGCGCGGCTCATCGCCTCCCGATCGAAGGTGATCGGCATTCCGACGACCGTGATCGCGCCGTGCTCGGGGTGATCCATCTCGACCAGGTAGCCGTTCTCGCGCGCCTGCGGATCCTCGAGGATGTCGCCGTAGCGCTGCACCGGCGCCGCCGCCACTCCTGCGGCCCGCAGGCGCTCCACCCACTCGGCGGCGGGGCGCAGGCGCAGCTGCTCCGCGAGGCGGGACACGACGGCCCCCAGCTCCGCCTGATCGGGCCCGGCCGGGGGCGGATCGACCCCCACCACCGAGCAGAGCGTCTCGATCTCCGCGGGATCGGTGCAGCCGATCGCCAGCCAGCCCTCCGACGCCTCGAATGCCTGCCAGACGCCGCGGCCGTTGATCAGCGGATGACCGACGCCGGCTCGGGGCTGAGCTCCCCCGCCGCGGAGCGAGCGCTCCGCGAACTCCCATGCCTGCAGCGCCACCTGGCCCCCGTAGAGCGAGGTGTCGACCTTCTCGCCGCGGCCCGTGCGCGCGGCGCGCGCGAGGGCGCCGAGCACCGCGGCGCAGAGCACGAGCGCTCCCACCTGGTCGGTGCCCGCGCAGCCGCCCGTCCTAGGCCCGCCGTCCTCGAAGCCG
>VYDC01000044.1:4409-8948 GCA_009843585.1 Chloroflexota bacterium
CCCCTGGCGGAAGTTGCTGGCCACGACGTCCGCCGTCGCCGCGAGCCGCCGGGCGACCTCGTTCCCCTCCGGGTGCTTGAGGTCGAGGCTGATGGAGCGCTTGTTCCGGTTGTGGGCGAGCAGGAAGCCGCGCATCCACGGCTCGCCGCCCCCGATGCGCCCCTGGTGCCGCTCGATCTTGATGACCTCGGCCCCCATGTCGGCGAGCAGCTTGGTGGCGTGCGGCCCCTGCTGGGCGATCGTGAAGTCGACGACGCGGACGCCGCTCAAGGGGCCGGTCATGCGATCACGCCCTCCGCGCGCAGCGTGGCGATGGCGTCGGGCGCGTAGCCGATCTCCCGCAGCAGGGCGTCGGCGTCGGCGCCGGCCGCCGGAGGCGGATCGAGCGCCGCGCGCGGCGTGCGCCCGAAGATGAAGGGCGAGCCGGCGACCGGGACGGCGCCCCGCTCCGCGTGCTCCATCTCCACGACGTAGCCGTTCGCGCGCGCCTGCGGGTCGGCCGCGATGTCGTCGTCGTTCTGGACGCGCACGCCGAGGATGTCCCTCCGCGCCACCTCCTCGAGCCACTCATCGAGGGATCGATGCCGCAGCCGCTCGGCGAAGGTCGCGAGGATCTCGTCGATGTGCTCCGCCTGGGACCTCTCGTCCGGCCAGCGCTCCGACATCTCCGGCTCGCCGATCATCTCGCAGAGCTGCGGCCACCGGGCGCGCAGCACGCCCGCGATCTGCAGCCAGCCCTCGGCCGTCTCGAACGCGTGGCAGATGCGGCGGTCGCTCACGTCGGGATGCCCCACCGCCAGGCGCTCCGTCGTCCGGCCGAGCAGCCACTCGCTGTCGATCTCCCACGACTGCATGCCGATCTGCGATCCGTAGAGCGAGACGTCGACCCGGCGGCCGCGTCCCTCCCGCTCGGCGCCGGTCGCCGCGGCGAGGATGCCGATCAGGAGGTAGAGGGCGCCGACTCCCTCCGCCAGCGCGACCCCCCCGGGCATCGGCGGATCGTCGGGGTCGCCGGTCTTCCACATCACGCCGCCGAGCGCCTGCGCGGTGATGTCGGCACCCGGCGCGCCCGAGAGCGGCCCCAGCGGCCCATGGGGGGAGGTGACGGCGAGGACGGCCCGGGGCGCCTCGGCCCGCACGCGCTCCTCGTCGAGACCGAGCTCGGCGAGGAGCCCGAGGCCGAGCGGCGCGACGATGACGTCGGCCCGGCGGGCGAGGGCGAGCACGAGCTCGGAGGCCCCCGGCCCCTGTGGCTCGATCGCGATGCTCCGCTTCCCCGCCTCGAAGGCGAGCTCCCACGAGCTCGGCGCGGGTTCGCCGAGGTCGACCGGCGCCCCGCGGCGCGGGACGCCCGAGCGCTCCACCTTCACGACGTCGGCGCCCATCTCCGCGAGCATCTTTGAGGCGAGCAGCCCCTGCGACGTCTCGGCGAGATCGAGGACGCGCCAGCCCGCGAGGGGACCGCTCACGGCGCGCCTCCCGCCGCCGCGGGCGACTCCGAGGCCCGCGAGCCGATCATCTCGTTGCGGGCGGTTGCGACGCAGGCCACGAGCGAGCGGCCGAAGACGCCCCGCTCGTCGTGGAGCGCGCACTCGCCGACCGCGACGCCCTCGGCGCTCTCCCTCGCCACGACCTCGAGGCAGATCCACTCCCCCACCGGGAGCCGGTGCATGTAGAGCGTGGTGTCGGCGTTCTTGAAGTAGAGCCCCACCGGGCTGCGGTTGCTGACCGGGCTCGCGGCCTCGGCGGCCGTCGCCGCGCGGACGAGCGGCGTGAGCGGGACGCCGTCGACGACCGGGGCCCGGAGCCGCGTCCAGCGGGCGGCGGGCTCCGCACCGCCGGTCGGGCGCAGCGAGCGGTTCTCTATAGAGGCTCCGTCCGGCGACCTCCCCGGCCAGTGGTCCGTCGGGATGCCCGAGGGTCCGGCGACCGTGTTCGACGGCGGGCGGGCCACCTCGCCGGGCGGCTCCTCCGTCCGGCGGATCAGCAGCGCCGACGCGCGGCTCACCTCGCGGTCGTCGTGAACGAGCGAGACGTCGACGACCCGGATGCGGCGGCCGTCCCGGACGACGCGAGAGGTCATCCGGAGGGGACCCCGCGGGACGGGGCGGTACATGTCGAGAGTGAGGCGGGCGGGGTGGAGCGTACCGTCCACGTGGCTCTCGACCTCGTGCGCGAGGAGGCCGGTGATGAGCCCGCCGCCGAGCTCGTTCTCGCCCCAGGGCCCTCGGGTGCTCTCCGCGGGGATGTAGAGCTCGCCCTGGCGTGCGAACGCGCCGTTCATCTCGGGCCGGCTCGCCGGAGCCGACAGCGTGGCGACCGGCCGTCCGCTGGCGTGACGGGTCGGCGAATCGTCTCCGCCCCCTTCGATGGCCCAGCGACGCTATGCGGCCCCCCGGGGGCTGTCAACACGGCCGCGGGCGGCCCCGGTACCGGCCGCGGGCGCCTAGAGATCGCCGTCGGCGAAGCGTCGGATCGCCTCGAGGACGGCGGCGGGCTGATCGTGGTGCACCCAGTGTCCCGCGTCGGCGACGACCACCGCCCGCGCGTCGGGGAAGTAGCGGGCGTCGCCGGGGCTCTGGACGCCGCGCTCGGCCGCCTCCTCCCCGACGAGCAGCAGCACGGGGCAGCCGACGCGCGCCCAGATCGGCGGCGCCTCCTCCGGCCGGAGCTCGACCGGATTGCTGGAGTCGACCCAGGGATCGAACTTCCACCGGTAGCCGCCCTCGGCGGGGCGCACGGCGTGCGCGGCGAGCTCTTGCGCGCGCCCCGGGGAGAGCCGCGGGTTTCCCCGCCGCATCCGGTCGGCGGCCGCCCGCACGGTGGACAGGATCCGCCCGGGGCGATTCTCGAGGCCCCGCGTGTGGTCGACCCAGTCCCGCATCGCGTCCGGCCCTGCTCGCGGCAGGCGCTGGAGGTGCGCGCCGGTCCCTTCGATCGCGACGACGCGCCGCACGTGCCCCGGGTAGAGGCCGGCGGTGAGCGTGGCGACGAGCCCGCCCCCGGAGTGCCCGACCAGGGAGGCGGGCGCGCCGAGCGCCTCGATCAGCGCGACGAGATCGGCGATGTAGTCGGCGAAGGCGTAGTGGGAGCCGATCGCCCACTGAGAGTCCCCGTGTCCGCGCAGGTCGGCGGCCGCGACGTGCCACTCGCCCGCGAGCTCCGCTGCGAGCGCGTCCCAGGAGCGCGCGTGGTCGCGCTTGCCGTGGAGCAGGATCAGCGGGGGGCGGGAGCGCTCACCCCACGCCCAGTACGAGAGGCGAAGCCGCTGCGACTCGATGAAGTGCTGCGTCGGTCCGGTCGTCGTCACAGGAGTCGCCTCACAACCCGGGCGCGACACTCGCGACCGGACCCGCCGCGGCGGCCATTCTATGCGCCGGTGTGGTACTCCTAGGGCGGCTCCGGCACGGCGGCGGCGCCGGGCGGGGCCGCGGGCCCCCGGAGGTCGCGCAGGATGGCGGCTGCACTCGACGGCGTGCGCGTGCTCGAGCTGCTGCCGACGCGGCACGGCGCCTATGCGACCCGGATGCTCGCCGACATGGGGGCCCTGGTCACGGTCGTGGAGCCGCCCGCGTCGTCGGCTCTCTCCCGGGCCCGATTCGAGCACGAGCTCGACCGCATCACCTTCCACTCGCGCAAGCAGAGCGTCGTGCTCGACATCGAGCGCGACGAGTCCCGGGGCGCGCTCGGGCGCCTCGCGGCAGAGGCCGACGTCGTCGTGCGGAGCGTCGGCGAGGAGACCGCGGAGCGGCTCGGCATCGACGAGCCGGCGCTCCGGGCCTTCAACGCCCGGCTCGTCTACGCGGTCTGCTCCGGATTCGGGCCCCGGGGGCCGCTCGCGGACGCGCCCGCCGCCGACATCACCGCGCAGGGCGCGGGCGGCTACATGGCGCGCTCCGGCTACGAGGGCGCCCCGCCGCTTCCCGCCGGGGCTGCGATCGCCAGCGCCACCGGCGCCATGTATCTCTGCTCGGGCATCCTCGCCGCGCTCGTCGGCGCGGGACGGAGCGGCGTCGGGCGGCGCGTCGACGTCTCCCTCCTCGGCGCCCAGATCGGCATCCAGTCCTGGGAGCTCGACTCCCAGTCGGTGCGCGGGGTCGCGAGCGGCCGCATCGGGCGCGGGCATCCCGACATCAGCGACTACACGCTCTGCCACGTCTTCGAGGCCGGGGACGGCTGGATCACGCTCGCGGGGATGGGCTCGCCGCGCTGGGAGGCGCTCTGCCGGTTGCTGGGGCTGGACGAGCTCGAGGGGCAGTTCATGCCCTACGGCGACCGCTCGAAGTGGGTCGTGACCATGGGCGAGGTGCTGGAGATCCTCGGCGAGCACTTCCTCGCACGCACCCGCGAGGAGTGGCTCGATGCGTTCGAGCGCGTGGGGATCACCGGAGGCTCGGCGCAGACGCACGGGGAGATCCTGGGCGAGGCCCAGGCCCGGGCGAACGGCTACGTGACGGAGATGGCGCACCCCGACCTCGGGGCGATCACGGTCGTGGGCTCGCCCTACGTCTTCGGCGGCGAGCCGCCTCCGCCCCCGCC
>VYDC01000185.1 GCA_009843585.1 Chloroflexota bacterium
AGCCAGCGCGGCGCCGGTCCCGGCGGCTCCGACGAGACGTACGAGCCGATCGCTCGGGGGGCGGTCGCCGGGCGCGTCGAGGGCGATCCGGGCGCTCGCGTGCGCATCTTCGAGTTCTCCGACTTCCAGTGCCCGTTCTGCCGCGACTTCCACGAGGAGGTGGCCCCGCTCCTGCGTGCCGAGTTCGTCGAGACGGGCGAGGCCTCGATCGAGTACTGGCCCGTGGACGTGCTCGGCCCCGACTCCCGGCGCGCGAACGAAGCCGCGCTCTGCGCCGCGGACCAGAACCTCTTCTGGGAGATGCACGACATCCTCTTCCTCAGGCAGACCAGGAGTCAGAACGACGGGGCCTTCTCGCGCGATCGCCTCAAGGAGTACGCACGAGAGATCGAGGATGCCGTCGGCGGCTTCGACCTGGGCCGCTTCGACGCCTGCCTCGACTCGGGACAGAAGGGCGCCGAGGTGGAGGCGCTGACCCGACAGGCGCAGGCGGCCGGCATCACGTCGACGCCATCGGTGATCATCGGCTCGGAGCTGATCCGGGGCCTGAACCCGATCGACCGCTACCGCGAGGCGATACGGCGGGCGGCGGGCCCGTGATCCGGACGGGCGACCGGGAGAGGCGGAGACGGCGGCGGGGATCCGGCTGCTCGCCCGCGGCGGGGCCCCTCGCATGACGCCCCGGCCGCGCCTCGACGCGCTGCTTGCGCTCTCCCTAGCGGGCGTCGCCGTGGCTGCCTACCTCAGCTGGGTCGCCCTCGACCCGGACGCCGCCGTGGAGTGCTCCGGCGTCGGGGACTGCGCCGCCGTCCAGAGCTCCGAGTACGCGGATGTGGCGGGAATCCCTGTCGCCCTGCTGGGGCTGGCGATGTACGCAACGCTCGCCGCCCTCTGCGCGCTGCGGCGCATCGGCCCCTGGAGCGCCGACCCGGCCGGCGAGCCGCGGGCGCTCGGCGTCTGGTGCTTCGCCCTGGCGCTCGCCGGCACCGGCTTCTCCGCCTACCTCACGTACCTGGAGCTTTTCGTGATCGAGGCGATCTGCGTCTGGTGCGTCGGCTCGGCGGCGCTCATCACGGCGATCGCCGTTCTCGCGGCCGTCGACCTCGGTCCGCACCGGCGGTCGGCGGCGTAGCGCCGGGCCGGTCGAGGGCGGCGGCGGAGTCATGACGCGCCGCGTTCTCATGTGCGAGCCGCTGCACTACCGGATCGACTACGAGATCAACCCATGGATGCGGCGCTCGAACCGCGTCGACGGCGCGCGCGCCCTCGCGCAGTGGCGGCGGCTGCGGGAGAGCCTTGAGGAGCTCGGCGTCTCCGTCGAGCTCGTGGAGCAGGCGCCCGGAGCGCCGGACATGACCTTCACCGCCAACGCGGGCGTCGTCGCCGGAGGGCGCTTCCTCCCCTCGAATTTCCGCTTCCCGGAGCGCCGGCCCGAGGAGGATCACTTCATCCGCTGGTTCCGCCACGCCGGCTACGCGGTCGAGACGATCCACCTCCCCCACTACTGGGAGGGCGAGGGAGACGTCCTCCCCGCGGGGGACCGCGTCTTCGCAGGCCACCGCTACCGGACGGAGTTCCGCGCGCTCGACCACCTTGAGGAGGCGCTCGGCACCGAGCTCGTGCGGCTCGAGCTGGCCGACCCGCGCTTCTACCACCTCGACACCTGCTTCGCGCCGCTCGGAGGCGGGCGCGCCCTCTATGCGCCGGCGGCGTTCACGACCGAGGGCCGCGCCGAGCTCGCCTCGCACTTCGACGACCTCATCGCGGTCGAGCCCGCGGAGTCGCTGCGGTTCGCGTGCAACGCGCTCGTCGTCGACCGCCGCGTGGTGATGAACGCCGGCTGTCCGGCCACCGCTCGCGCCCTCCGCGAGCGCGGCTACGAGCCGGTGGAGAGCGCGACCGACGAGTTCATCAAGGCGGGCGGAAGCGTGAAGTGCCTCGCCCTCATGCTCGACGCGTTCGTCCCCGAAGGCGCCGGCGCGCCGTGACGCGCGGCCGGAGGCAGACGCGTTCCCCCGCGAGCGGACGCCCGGATGCGGCGGAGTCCGACTGCCCGTATGATCGCGCGGCGCTGGAGGATCGGACGAGAGGGAGCGGCAGATGACGGCGGAGGCGCCGGCGGGAGCCGAGGCGGAGCGTGGTTTCGACGAGCCCGTCGAGGTCGGCTTCGAGGATCTGGATCTGCTCACGGATGAGGGGGTGGAGGTCTTCGTCCTCCCGCTCAACGAGCGAGCAGCGCCGCCGCCCTACTACCTCACCGCCGCCGGTCGGCGCTTCCACTACGGAGGTGAGACGTTCCTCGTCCAGGGTCGCGGTGCGGAGCTCCCGCGCTTCCTCGCCGAGCGCGACGCGGAGGGCGTGCTGGTCCTGCTCGTCGAGCGCTTCGATCGCTACCTCGTGTACCTCCACGACCCCGCCGGGGAGCCGGACGACGACGAGGAGAGCTGAGCGCCGCGCCCGCGCGCCTCGGCCGCCCCACCGGCCTCGGGAGCAGGCCCCGCGGTAGCTCCGGGGTGCGTGGCGGCATCCGCCTCGACTGGCGCACAGAACGTGCGTTCTGTAGCATGCGACCATGGCCGCCAGCGAGGAACGCCCCGGCCCGCTCACGCCCGCACGCACGGCCGAGGACGCGGGTGCCGAGAACACCCTGCGGCCGCGGCGCCTCCCCGACTACTTCGGACAGGAGACGGTCAAGGAGAGCCTCCGCATCGCGATCACGGCGGCCCAGAGGCGCGACGATCCTCTCGACCACCTGCTATTCCACGGCCCTCCCGGCCTCGGCAAGACGACGCTCGCGATGATCGTCGCCGCCGAGATGGGGGTCTCGATCCGGATCACCTCCGGGCCCGCCATCGAGCGGGCCGGCGATCTCGCCTCGCTGCTCACCAGTCTCCAGCCCGGCGACATCCTCTTCATCGATGAGATCCACCGGCTGCCGCTCGCGGTCGAGGAGGTGCTCTACCCGGCGATGGAGGACTTCTCGGTCGACATCATCCTGGGTAAGGGGCCGAAGGCGCGGGACGTGCGCCTCCGCCTGAGCCGCTTCACGCTCGTCGGGGCCACGACGCGGTTCGCCCTGGTCTCGCAGCCGCTGCGCGACCGCTTCGGCGCTGCGTATCGCCTCGACTTCTACGACGAGGAGGCGCTGAGCTCGATCGTCCGGCGCTCCGCGGGTGTGATCGGCTGCGCGATCGACCCGGGCGGCGTCGCCGAGATCGCGCGCCGCGCCCGCGGCACGGCCCGCGTCGCGAACCGGCTTCTCCACCGCGTGCGCGACTACGCCGAGGTGATGGCGGACGGGGTCGTGACGGCGCCGGTCGCCCGCGATGCGCTCGCGCAGATGCAGGTCGACGAGCTCGGCCTCGACCAGATGGATCGCGAGCTCCTGCGCGCGCTCGTGCTGCGCTTCGGCGGCGGCCCGGTAGGGCTCGAGACGATCGCCGCGGCGATCTCCGAGGAGCCCGACACGATCATGGACGTCTACGAGCCCTACTTGCTCAAGCTCGGCTTCCTGGCGCGCACCCCACGCGGCCGCGTCGCGATGCGCGCGGCGTACGAGCACCTCGACCTGCCGTGGGAGCCGCCCGCGGCGGGCTCGGCGACGCAGGCGATGACGGCGCAGGCCTCGCTCTTCGCTGCCGCGGACGGCGCCGAGACCGGGCCGCTCCGCCCGACGTAGCCCCGCTGCGAGGGCGCGCGCTTGGCTAGCGGGGGCGCAGGATCAGGTAGGTCACGCGGCCGCTCGCGACGTGCGTTCCGGCGGCGTCGTGGACGTCGACCTGGATGAACGCGATCGTGCGCCCGCTCCGGACGGCATAGGCCTCGGCGACGACGTCGCTCCTCGCCGCATTGAGGTAGCTCACGTTCAGGTCAGTCGTGACGAGACCGCTCCACTCGTCCCCCTCACGCTGCAGCGTCGAGCTGCAGGTGGCGGCGGCCGCGTCGATCAGCGTCGAGATCGCGCCGCCGTGCATCACGTCGGGGAAGCGCGTCCCCAGCTCCGGGCGCATCGGCATGAGGAGGCGGACGTGCCCCACCTCCACGGTCTCCTCGTCGGCGGCGATGCCGACGTGATCCCAGAACGGGACGTGGGCCTGGCGTACGAGCCCCAGCAGCCGCTCCCGCTCGGCGGCCTCCGGATCCGGCCCCGCGGGCGGCGGGTCGCTCATGGTATCGGTCCCGACGGGCTGTTCTTCTCGTCCTCCGGGCGGTCGGCCGCCGGCGAGCCGGCTCCGCCTCCCGGCGAGCCGCGTCGCTGTGCCGCATCCGCGGCCGAGCGGGCCGCCCTCTGGAGGAGATCCGACGCCGCGCGCGACGCCTCCACGGCGTGGTCGGCCGCGACACGAGAGGCCTCCACGGCGCGGTCTGTGGCGACGCGCGCCGCCTCGGCCATCTCGGCTGCGCCCTCGCGGGCTGTGTCGGCGCGATCCTCACCGGAGCTGCCGGCGGCCGGCAGGAGCAGCCAGAGGGCGGCGTAGAGCACGATGCCGATCCCGGCGAGCAGCGTCAGCGCGACGAAAGCGAGGCGCACGAGCGTCACGTCGACATCGTGCGCCGCGCCAATCCCCGCGCAGACGCCCCCGATCATCCCCTTCTCCCGATCACGGGTGATCGATCGAACGCCCATGACTCTCCCGCCCTCCGCCGTCGCCCCGGAACGAGGCGCCCGTCACCTCAGGCCCATGGTACGCCCCGGCCCTTCGCCGCCGCCAGCCGCCACGGGAGGGGTCCCGGGCGCCGGACGGCGGTCGCAGCGGCGGCGCGCACGGTGCCCCGCAAGCGACATCTCAGGAAGGAGCACGGCCCCCGTCACCGGCGCCGGCGGGGAGATGGAGGCCGGGCACCGCCCGGGCGCCGCGCGTCCCCGGCAATCGACCGCTCACCCATCTGCACGACCGCCTGCGCGCACGCGAGCGCCAAGGCGAGGAGACCGCCGGGCGGAGTCGCAGCGACGACACTGAAATCGCCGCCGGGGGGACCCTCGAGAAGAGAGACGCGCACTCGCTTCGTGCCCGCGACGGCAGTGCGGTGCCTAGTTCCCCCCGCCGCCGAGCACGGCGGCGCCGAGCCCCCAGTCGCTTGAGCGTTCGGCGAGCGCGCGATCGCCCTCCTCGTCGTCGAGGCCGTCCTCGTCGACGTCGCCCGCGTGGCGCTCGTAGGTCATGCGGTAGAGGTCGGCGTAGACGCCGCCGCGCTCGAGGAGCTCCTCGTGGCTTCCGATCTCGGCGATCTCGCCCTCGTCCATCACGACGATGCGATCGGCGTGGCGAATGGTGGAGAGGCGGTGCGCGATCACAAACGAGGTGCGGCCGGCGAGCAGCACCTGGAGCGCCTGCTGGATCGTGCGCTCGGTCTGCGTGTCGACGTTCGCCGTCGCCTCGTCGAGCACCAGGATGCGGGGCTCCGCGACGACGGCGCGGGCGAAGGCGATGAGCTGGCGCTGCCCCACGGAGAGGTTCTGGCCGCGCTCGTGGAGCTCCGTCTCGTAGCCCTCGGGGAGGCGCTCGATGAAGGGGGCCGCGCCCACCGCGGCCGCGGCGCGCCGGATCTCGTCGTCGCTCGCGTCGAGTCGCCCGTAGCGGATGTTCTCGGCGACGCTCCCGGAGAAGAGGAAGGGCTCCTGCAACACGACCGCCATCCGCCGCCTCAGGGACTCGCGGCGTATCCGGCGCAGGTCGGTGCCGTCGATGGTGATCGAGCCGTTCGTTACGTCGTAGGAGCGGCTGACCAGCGCCGTCACGGTCGTCTTGCCGGCGCCGGTGTGGCCAACGAAGGCGACGGTCTCGCCGGGCTCGACGTGTAGCTCGAAGTCCTCGAGCACGGGGACGCCCTCGACGTACTCGAAGCCGACGCCCTTGAAGTCGACGCGCCCCTCGACGTCGGGGAGGTCGATGGCGTCGGGCGCGTCGACGATCTCCGGCTCGGTGTCCAGGACCTCGAAGACGCGGTGCGCGCCGGCCATCGCGCGCTGCAGCTGCGTGTACTGCAGCACGATGTCGCGCACCGGGTTGAAGAAGCGCTGGATGTAGAGCGTGAAGGCGGTGGCGTGCCCGAGTGCGTGCGCGGGCTCCATCGAGCCGCCGAAGACGCGCATCGCGATCACGACCAGCACGAGCGCCGTCGCCACCGCCGAGAGGAGCTCCACCAGCGGCATCACCGCGGCCTGGAGCTTGCCCGCCCTCAGGTTGAGGTCGCGGTTCCGCTCGTTCAGCCGGTCGAACTCGCCCAGGTTGTGCTCCTCGCGGCCGAGCGACTGCACGACGCGCACGCCCGAGACGTTCTCGTTGATGCTCGAGTTGACGACGGCGATCGCCTGCCGGACGCGGATGAAGGCCTGCGCCGCATGGCGCTGCCAGATCGCCATCAGCACGAGCAGTACCGGGATCACGGAGAGGGAGACCACGGCGAGCAGCGGGTCGAGCCAGAAGAGGAAGAAGACGATCAGCGCCAGCCCGAAGAGATCGGCGAGCACGTTGAGGAAGCCCGAGGTCATCAGCTCCTGCATCACGACCACGTCGGAGGTGGCGCGCGACATCACCCGGCCCACCTCCTGCCGGTCGTAGAAGGAGAGCGACAGCTTGTTCAGGTGCTCGAACAACTCGCGCCGGAGCCGGAAGAGCAGCTGCTGGCCGATGTAGCCGGTCAAGAGGCGCTGTGCCCACTGCGCGACCCAGGAGACGGCGGCGAGCACGACGAGCAGGAGCCCGGCGACTGTCACCGCCTCGCGGCGCTCGGTGAGGGTGAGCGCCGTGTCGGCCAGTCGCTCGACTGCGATGCCCATGATGAAGGGCTGCACGTAGGAGGTAACGGAGTAGAGCAGCATCCCGGAGAGCGCGGTCAGGGCCTGCCAGCGGAAGGAGGTGATGTAGGGCCAGAGCCGCTTCAGGATCGACGGGTCGTAGACCTTCCCCAGCTCCTCGTAGTCCCACCCGTCCGTGCGCCCCTGACGCCCGCCGCGCATCCAGTCGCCGGACCACCCCGCGGCGCCGCCGCCGCCCCAGTACGCCATCAGCGGCGCTCCGTGACCTGGGATCGGCCGTCCGGAGCGCCGGTGCCCGATCCGTTCGACGCGCCGCTCGCGGCACCGTTCCCCGAGCCGGCCGCCGGCAGCGACGCCTCCTCCTGCGCACGGAGCTCGAGGTCGTAGATCTGGCGGTAGAAGCCCCCCGCCGCCAGGAGCTCCTCGTGCCGTCCCCGCTCCACGATCTCGCCCTCGCTCAGGACGAGGATCTGGTCGGCCTCGCGGACGGTGCGGAGCCTCTGCGCGATCACGAACGTGGTCCGGTTGCGCATCAGCTCGTGCAGCGCCTCCTGAATCTCGAACTCGGTGCGCATGTCCACGGAGGAGGTCGAGTCGTCGAGCACGAGGATGCGCGGGTCGAGCAGGAGCGTGCGGGCGATCGCCACGCGCTGGCGCTGGCCCCCGGAGAGCGTCGCGCCGCGCTCGCCGACCCAGGTGTCGTACCCGTCGGGGAGGCTCTCGATGAAGTCGTGGATATGCGCGGCGCGCGCGGCGGCGCGCACCTCCTCGTCACTCGCCTCCGGGCGGCCGTAGGCAATGTTCTCGCGGATGGTGGCGGCGAAGAGGAAAAGATCCTGCTGGACGATGCCGATCGCCCCGCGCAGCGAGTCGAGCGTGACCTCCCGGACGTCCTGTCCGTCGATCGTCACGCGGCCCTCGCTCACGTCGTAGAAGCGCGGGAGCAGGTTGACGATCGAGCTCTTCCCGGAGCCGGTCGGGCCGAGCAGCGCCACGACCTCGCCGGGGCGGGCGACGATGTCGACCCCGCGCAGGACCGGGGCGGCGTCGGTGCGGCGGCGCGGCCGGCCGCCCGACGTCGGGAGCGCCGGCGCGACGCCGGGAGGCAGGCCCTCGTAGTGGAAGGAGACCTGCTCGAAGCGCACCTCGCCCGACCCGGGCGTGAGCGCCGTGGCGCCCGGGCGCTCGGTGACGGGCGACTCGGCGTCGATGATCTCGAAGATGCGCTCTCCGGCCGAGCGCGCGCGCGACGCCATCATCACGATGAAGCCGACGGAGCGCACCGGGACCTGCAGCAGCGTCAGGTAGAGAAGGAACTCGATCAGCTGCCCCTCGGTGAGCCGGCCGGCGAGGATCTCCTGCCCCCCGACCCAGAAGACGATCGCGAGCGAGACGAGCCAGAGGGAGAGCAGCGCCGGCTCGTTGAAGGCCTGGATCTTGCTCGTGCGGAACGACTCGTCGTAGAGCTCCTTCGCGACGGCGTCGAACTTCTTCTGCTCGTGTCGCTCGCGCGCGAAGGCCTTCACGACGCGCTGTCCGGAGAGGTTCTCCTGCAGCACGACGCCGAGATGCCCCTGCAACTGCTGCACGTGGAGCCACACCACCCGCAGGTGCATGGAGACCAGGATCGACTGCGTCGCGACGAGGGGGACGAAGGCGAGCGCTACCAGCGCCAGTTGCACGTGGGTCGTCAGCATCAGGGTTGCCGCGACCGCGAGCAGAACGAGGACGTAGGCGCTGCGAAGCAGCCCCATCGAGACGAAGAAGCGGACCCCCTCCACGTCCTGCGTCGCGCGCGACATCACGTCGCCGATCTGGGCCTGATCGTGATAGGCGAAGGAGAGCCGCTGGAGCCGGTCGTAGATCTCGTTGCGCAGGTCGTAGGCGACCGACTGCGAGATGCGCTCGCCCAGGTAGGTCTGCCCGAACATAGAGCCGCCGCGGGCCAGCGCGGCAACGAGCAGGAAGACGCAGGCGATGCCGACCGAGGTGACGGTCCCTCGCGCCACGCCCTGCTCGCTGTCGATGGCGAGGCCGGTGTCGATCGCGATGCCGACGATGCGCGGCCCGATGAGGACGAGCACGCCCGAGGCGGCGAGCGAGAGCGCCGCGGCCGCCATCAGCTCCCGGTAACGAAG
>VYDC01000160.1 GCA_009843585.1 Chloroflexota bacterium
GTGCCCGCAGTCGGCAAGGCGACAGCGGGCAACTACTTCGAGGACCTGGTGACCGGCCTTGAGGTCGAGCACGCCGTGCCGCGGACGGTCACCGAGGGCGACCAGTCGCTCTACATCGCGCTCACCGCCAGCCGCTACCCGCTGCACTGCGACGCCGAGTTCGCGCGCGCCCTCGGCTTCCGGCGGGAGACGGTCAACGACCTCCTCGTCTTCCACATCGTCTTCGGAAACACCGTTCCCGACATCTCGCTCAACGCCATCGCCAACCTGGGCTACGCGGACGTGCGCTTCGGCTGCGCCGTCTACCCCGGCGACACGCTCCGCTCGCACACCACCGTGCTGGGTCGCCGGGAGTCGCGCTCGGGCGACACCGGCGCCGTCTGGGTGCGCACCGTCGGGCGCAACCAGCGCGGCGAGGAGGTTCTCTCCTTCCTGCGCTGGGTGCTGATGGCGAAGCGCGACCCGGGGACGGCGTCGGGCGCCGACGATGCGCCCGAGACGCCGGACGTCGTCGCCGCGAGCGACCTCGCGATCCCGCCCGAGCTCGACCTCACCGCCTTCGATCCGGTCGTGACCGGGGGCCGCGCGTGGTGGGAGGACTACGAGCCGGGCGAGCGCATCCACCACGTCGAGGGCGTCGCTATCGAGGAGGCGGAGCACCAGATGGCGGCGCGGCTCTACCAGAACACGGCGCGCGCGCACTTCAACGCGCACGCCCTCGCGGGGAGTCGCTTCGGGCGGCGCGTCGCCTACGGCGGGCACGTCATCTCCGTGGCGCGGGAGCTCTCCTTCAACGGGCTCGAGAACGCCGTGCGCGTGCTCGCCTTCAACGGCGGCACCCACTCGAGTCCGACGTTCGCGGGCGACACGATCTACGCGTGGACCGACGTCCTGGAGCGCATCGATCTCTCCCGCGAGGACGCCGGCGCGCTCAGGCTGCGGCTGGTCGCGGCGAAGAACGCCGACCCGGCGACCGAGGACGTCACGCTGCGCGTCACGGGGGACGACGGCCGCGAGCGCTACCATCCGTCGGTCGTGCTCGACCTCGACTACACCGTGCTGATGCCCAAGCGGCGCTAGGCGCCGCCCGCCGGATGCGACGACCGTAAAGGGGGGTTCGGATGACGACGACGCGGATCACGCCGGGCGCGGCGACCGCCTCGGCCAGGCGGCTGGTGGAGGCCTCCACGGGCGTCGTCGACGCCGCGCTCAGGAGCGCCGCGGCGCTCACCGAGGGCGGCCGCCGGATCGACGATCACCAGGTACACGTCGAGCGCGTCTCCTACCTGGCCACGCAGGTGCGGGCCGCGCACGAGCTCGCCTCGTACGCGGAGCGCCTCGCCCAGAAGGGCGAGCCGGACTGGCGGCAGGCGACGATGGCGCACGCCTACGCGGCCGAGGTGGCGCACGCCCTCGGCTCGTCCGTCGAGGCGTCGTGGGAGGAGTTCGGGCTCGACGAGGACGACCTCCGGCCGCTGCGCGACGCCTCGCTGCGCGCCGAGCTCCGCGCCGGCCTCTCGGACGCCAGGCTCCGCGACCTGGGCCGCGAGGTGATCGCCTCGCTCGGCGCCAACAACGTCGACCTCGAGGACGAGACCGCCACGCTGACGCGCGACATGGCGCGAGAGTTCGCCCGCAACGAGGTCGCGCCGATAGCCCAGGAGATCCACCGGGAGGACATGCTCGTCCCCGACTCGCTGCTCCAGTCCTTCTCACGGCAGGGCTTCTTCGGCTCCTCCATCCCCGAGCAGTACGGCGGCACGGGGATGGGCGATCTGCCGATGATCATCATCACCGAGGAGCTCTCGATGGCGTCGCTCGCGGCGGCCGGATCGCTCTCCACGCGCCCGGAGATCCTGACGAAGGCGCTGCTCGCCGGCGGCACCGACGAGCAGCGCGAGCGGTGGCTGCCGCGCATCGCGTCGGGCGAGGAGCTCGTGGCGATCGCCGTCACCGAGCCCGACGTGGGCTCCGACGTCGCCTCGCTCCAGACGCGCGCCGTCCCCGCCGAGCACGCGGGCGAGCGCGGGTGGCGCATCAGCGGCCAGAAGGCGTGGAGCACGTTCTCCGGGCGCGCCACCGTCCTCGCCCTGCTGGCGCGCACCGATCCCGATCCGGGCTCCGGGAACCGCGGCCTCTCGCTCTTTATGGTTCCGAAGCCCCCCTTCGAGGGGCAGCACTGGCGCTACGAGCAGCCCGAGGGGGGCGTCATGGAGGGGACGGCGAACCCGACGCCGGGCTACCGCGGCATGCACTCCTTCACGATCGCGCTCGATGACGTCTGGGTGCCGCATCAGAACCTGCTCGGGGGCGACGACGGCGTCGGCAACGGCTTCTTCGTCCAGATGGGTGGCTTCGCCGCGGGGCGGCTCCAGACCGGCGGACGGGCGATCGGCGTGGCGCAGGCGGGCCTCGAGAAGGCGTGCCAGTACGTGACCCAGAGGTCGCAGTTCGGCCTGCCGCTCGCCGAGTACCAGCTCACCCAGCACAAGGTGGGCGTGATGGCGACGCACACGGCGGCGGCCCGGCAGCTCACCTACGTCGCGGCGCGCAGCTTCGACACGCGCGCCGTCGAGCCCGCGATGGCGAAGCTCCTCGCCTGCGACATCGCGGGCGAGGTGACGCGCGAGGCCCAGCTCCTGCACGGCGGCTGGGGCTTCTCCGAGGAGGACCCCGTCTCGCGCTACGTCGTGGATGCGCTCGTGCTCCCGATCTTCGAGGGCGTCAAGCCGGTGCTGGAGCTGAAGGTGATCGGCCGGCAACTCCTGGCGCGCGCCGCGCGCGAGGGCTAGCGGGCCGGTGCGCATCGCCGTCGCCTCCGATCACGCGGGCTACCGCTACAAGGAGGCGATACGCCGACACCTGGAGGCGGCGGGGCACGACGTCCTCGACCTGGGCACGGACTCGACGACCCCCGTCGACTACCCGCCCTTCATCCGTCAGGCGGCCGCAGCGGTGGTCCGGGGCGACTGCGATCGCGCGATCGTGCTCGGCGGCTCCGGAAACGGCGAGGCGATAGTCGCGAACCGCCTCCACGGCGTTCGCTGCGCCCTCTGCTGGAGCGTCGAGTCGGCCGAGCTCGCGCGGCGCCACAACGACGCGAACGTGATCGCGATCGGGGAGCGCATGGTGAGCGAGGAGCTCGCCCTCGCCATCGTGGACACCTGGCTCGCGACGCCCTTCGACGGGGGTCGCCACGCCCGGCGCATCGCGCAGATCGATGCCGCCGGCGAGCGCTGAGCATGGCCGAGGAGCCATCGGTCGCTCCCGGTCACGAGCACGACGACGAGTGCTCAGCCCTCTACCGCGAGTGGCGGCGCTACCACGCCGTCGTCGTCGACATGGGCGGTCGCTTCTCCCGCGCGGAACTCCTCGCCGCGCGCCGCGAGCGCGAGATGTTCGAGCGTCAGCTCAGGGCGCGGGGCTGCTCGGGCGAGGCGCTGCGCCGCGAGGAGCGCGACACGGAGATCGCGATGCACGGCCGCCCGACGATCTCGCCGCCCGGGGAGGGCGGCACGCCGTGAGCCAGCGCGCCGGGGCTCTGCCGAGCGTCCGCCCCTACGCCGGGGCGCCCTCCTCGGCGCCGGGCGCGGGAAGCCCCGCGACGTACTGCTCGAGGTAGAGCAGGTCGTCCCCGGCGCGCCGGGCGACGATCACGAGCGCGTCCGCGGTCGCGACCTCCTCGAGCTGCTCGTCGACGAACCACTGGAGGAGGCCGCGCGACATGTGATCGTGCTCCTCGAGGGCGAGATCCATCAGCGCGTTGATCTCCCTGGTCACCTCGGTCTCGCTCGTCAGCGCGAGCTCGAGCGCCTCCAGGGGGGAGGAGAACTCGGCCTGCCCGGCCTCTATAGCGGGGATGCGCGCGACGGCCCCCGCGTCGCTCAGGAAGGCGATGAGCTTGAGCGCGTGGCCCCGCTCCTCCTCTGCCTGCCCGCGGTAGCGGGTCGCGAGATTGGGCAGCGCCTCCCGCTCGAAGTAGGCCGCGATCATCTCGTACTGGAGGGAGGCCTGGAACTCCCTCCCCACCTGAAGCGAGAGCCCCTCCGCCATCTGCCCGGAGATCAGCATCGTCGCCATCGTGTCCCCCTAGTCCTGGTAGAGCTTCACCACCCGGACGCGGTCGTCGCCCGCGGCCTGGATGCAGAGGTCGCAGAGCGTACATTCGTCGAGGTTCGCCTCCACCGTCGTCACGCCGCCCTCCTCCGCCCGGTCGAAGATGTCGACGGGGCAGACCTCCAGCAGGCGCCGGACGAGATCCGGATCGCTCTGGACCGACTCGGCGATGTCGACGCGGATGAAGAGCCCGTCCGGCATCAGCGAGCCTCCATCCTCTCGCCAAGGAGCGAGGGGATCTGCTCGATCCGATCGGCGACGGAGATGCCGGCGCGCTCCATGCGCTCGATCTTCTCCGCGGTCGTGTCCTCGCGTCCCTCCACGATCGTCCCGGCGTGCCCGAAGCGCATGCCCGGCATCGCGTCCATGAAGCGCCCGGCCATGAAGGCCACGACCGGGAGGCGCGAGGAGGAGGCCTCCATGTACTCGGCGAGCGCCGCCTCCGCGCGACCGCCCGGCTCGCTGTAGATGGCGATCCCCCGGGTCTCCCCGTCCGCCTCGAAGAGCGGCATCAGCTCGGCGTAGGTGGAGCCGATGATGGCGTCCCCGCCGATGGAGCACGCCGTCGAGATGCCGAGCCCCGCCTGGGAGAGCGCGTTCGCGATCTCGACCGTCATCCCGCCGGAGCGCGACATCACGCCGACCGATCCCGGGAGGAAGGCGCGGCGCGTGGCGTCCGCCGACCCGCCGATCCCGCCCATCCGCGACTTCCCCGGCGAGATGATCCCGAGGCAGTTGGGCCCGATGATGCGCGCGCCCTCCTGCTCGGCGTGCTCCACGAACTCCGCGACCTGCCGGCGCGGGATGCGCTCGGTGACGACGACGACGAGCTTCACGCCCGCCTCGATGGCCTCGTGCACGGCGTCGGCGGCGAAGGCCGGCGGAACGACGACGATCGAGCCGTCGACGCGCGTCTGCTCCGTGAAGGCCCGCACGGTGTCCTCGACGGGGACGCCGTGCACCTCCCGCCCCTTCCGGCCCGGGGTGACGCCGCCGAGGAGCCGCGCGCCGTAGTCGAGGAGCTCCCTGGCCATGGTCACGGCCTCGCGGCCCGTGATCCCCTGGATGATGAAGGTGCTGTCCCGGTCGATCAGGATCGACACGGCTAGCCCCCGTCCTGGGCGGCGAGCTTGGCGACGGCGCGCCTGGCGGCCTCGTGCATCGAGACCGACCGGTCCACGTACTCGACCCCGTAGCGCCGGAGGATGGCGAACCCCTCCTCCTCCCAGGATCCCGGGATGCGGAAGATCGCGATCTTCTCGGCCGGATCGAAGCCGGCGTCGATGACCCCCTTGATCACGCCGCGCGCCATGATGTCGACGCGCGTGTTGGAGACGACGTTCATCATCACCGCGATCTTCTCCACGCCGGGCTTCGAGACGATCAGGCGCGTGAGCGCCGCCGTCTTGCGCACCGAGGGATTGCCCCCGACCTCGCAGTAGTTCGCGGGGTCGCCTCCGGCCGATCGCACGGCGTCGAAGAGCGTCAGCGAGCCGCCGCCCGCCCCGATCACCAGGCCGAGCGAGCCCGAGAACTCGGTGACGTTGCCGGCGACGCCGCGCGTGTCCTGGGCGTCGACCTGCGCGCCCGCGACCTCGAAGGGGGTTGGCGGACGCGCCTGGCGCGTGTCCTCATCGGCGATGCCGAGATCGGCGAGGAGGCCCCGGTGCGCGCCGCGCGCCTCCGCCTCCATCTCCATGTGCGCGTCGAGCGCGAGGATGCCCCCGTCCGCGAGCTTCCCGATGGGGTTGATCTCCGCCAGCGTCAGGTCGTGCTCGCGGAAGGCGCGGGCGAGCTGGAGGACGATGCGGGCGAGGCGGTTGAGATCGCCTCCCGTGACGCCGGTCCTGGCGACGGCGAGCTTCGCCTGGTAGTCGGAGAGCGGCCTGAGCGTCGAGACGTGCGTGCGGGAGACGTGCTCGGGGTGCGTCTCGGCGACCTCCTCGATGTCGATCCCGCCCATGTCGCTGAAGATGATGACGGGACGCTTGGCCCGGCCGTCCCACGTCACGGCGGCGTAGTACTCCTGCGCGACGTCGCCCTTCTGCTCGACCAGCACGCCGGCGGGCTCCTGGCCGCTGATGGGGAGCGCGAGGATGGCCTCGGCGGCGTCGCGTGCCTCGTCGGCGCTCTCTGCGAAGCGCACCCCGCCCGCCTTCATGCGGCCGCCGCTGAGCACCTGCGACTTGAGCACCACCGCCCCGCCGAGATCGCGCTGCGCCGCAGCGGCCTCGGCGGCCGTCCGCGCGAGCCGGCTCTCCGGCAGCGGGACGCCGCGCCGGCGCAGCAGCTCCTTCGCCTCGAACTCGTAGAAGCGCATCGCTCTCCCTGCCGTCTAGTCGGGCGGGGGGGCGTCGTCCTCGCCCTGCCCCGAGTCGAATCCGTAGAGCGCGGCGAGATCGGGATCCCGCTCGGCGAGCCGGCGAGCGGTGGTCAGCATCACCTGCGCCTGCTTGTAGGTCGCGTCGTCCTGCATCTTCCCGTCGAGCATGATCACGCCCGAACCGTCGCCCATCGCCTCCGCGATGCGGCGCGCGAAGGCGACCTCGTCGGCGGGCGGGGAGAAGACCCTCTTGGCGATCTCGATCTGGCTGGGATGGATCGACCACGCGCCGACGCATCCCATGAGGAAGGCGTTGCGGAACTGGTCCTCGCAGGCCACCGGGTCGGCGATGTCGCCGAAGGGGCCGTAGAACGGGTAGCAGCCCGCCGCGTTACAGGCGTCCACCATCCGGGCCATCGTGTAGTGCCAGAGATCCTGCTGCGCGGTGGGTCGCGGCGCGTCCGCGTCGGAGGGATCCGGGTCGGTCCTGACGACGTAGCCCGGGTGCCCTCCGCCGACGCGCGTCGTCTTCATGCGCCGCGACGCGGCGAGATCGGCGGGGCCCAGGCTCATCCCCTGCATGCGCGGGCTCGAGGTGGCGATCTCCTCGACGTTGGCGACGCCGATCGCCGTCTCCAGGACGGCGTGCACCAGGAGCGGCTCGCGGACCCCGTGCTTCGCCTCGAGCTGCGCGAGCAGCTGATCGAGGAAGGTGATGTCCCACGGCCCGTTCACCTTCGGGAGCATGATCACCTCGAGCCGGTCGCCGATCGCCGCCACCAGCTCGGTGATGTCGTCGAGGAACCAGGGGGAGTCGAGGCTGTTGACGCGGGTCCAGAGCGCCGTGTCGCCGAAGTCGTTCTCCCGTGCGACCTCGATGAGGCCGGCCCGCGCCTCCTCCTTCTTGTCGGAGGCGATGGCGTCCTCGAGGTTGCCGAGCAGGACGTCGACCTGGGGGATGATCTGCGGGATCCGCGCGCGCATGCGGGGGTGGCTCGGATCGAAGAAGTGGATCATCCGCATCGGCCGCGCCGGGATCTCGCGGGGTGGTTGCGGCGCGCCGATCGCGAGCGGCTCGGTGAAGGCGCGCGGGTTGCGCAGCATGCGGGACCTTCCGGTGGGGCGCCGCGGCGGGCATCCCCGGCGCGACACGCGACGCTATCCCTCGCCCGCGCCCCCGTCAACCTGACGCGGCCGGGCGCGCGCCGCGTCTCTCAGGGAGCGCTCGGAGAGGGTTTGCGCAGCTCCGAGCGCTCGAAGGCGGCGCGCAGGAGCGCCGCCGGCAGGACCAGCGCCGCGCCGGCCGCGGCGAGCACGATGCCGTTCCACAGCGGGATGAGCGCTAGGTCGCGCGCGATCCGCAGGTAGGCGTCGAGGAGCGGGCCCTCGACGCTTCCGACGGAGAGCGCGAGCCGCAGGCCGAGCGAGCCGGCCGCCACCAGCAGCCCGGACGCGAGCAGCGCCGCGCCGAGTCCGAGCACGCCGCCGAAGCCGCGCGGGAGCACGAGCACGGCGGCGCCGAGGAGCGCCGCCGCGACGACGAGCCGGGTGCGCCATTCCTGCCAGCCCTCGTGGGCGGACGCGGTGAGCCCGTCCAGCAGGACGGCGACCGCGCCGGCCGTGGAGAGCCGCTCGACCACGGGAGGCGCGATCCCCCCCTCGGCGAGCGCGGCGCGGCCGTCGGCCCGGATGCGCGAGACGCTGCGCTCCACCAGGGCGTCGCGCATCCGGGCGCGGTTCCCGCTCGCCGCCGCCTCCGTCGTGAGCGACACGCCCATGACCGGGTACCCCGGCACGGCGATCCCCGAGCCGGGCGCGGCGTCCGCCGCCGCGTCGCTGATCGTCTCGAAGTGCAGGTCGATGAGCGCCTCGGGCTCCGCTATCGCGTCGACGGCGTTCCCGAGGGCCGGCCGCGCGACCTCATCGCTGGTGGCCTCGGCGAGGGAGTGCACGGCGAGCGCGGCCGCCGCCGCTCCGACGAGCGCGACGGCCGCGATCCACGCGACGGTGTTGCGGATCGCGAGCCAGCGCTCGCGCCGCAGCTCGCGCGGGATCGCGCGCTCCTCCCGCGGGCGCGGGAAGAAGTACTCGCCGTCCTCCGTCACGACGGGGGCCGGCCGGTCGCCGCGCTCGGACGGGTCGGGCGGGGACGCCTCTCTCCGCCGCGGCGCCCTCGCGGGGGTGTCGTCGGCCGCCTCCGGGTCGGCGTCGCCGAAGTCGAGTCGCTCCTGCCGCGGGGGCTCGCTCACGGCTCCACCGCGACCAGCGC
>VYDC01000262.1:0-8132 GCA_009843585.1 Chloroflexota bacterium
CGCCCGGGCCGCCGCGAGACGCGGCGAGCGCGTCGTCGCTCGCCGTGTCGCTGATGGCGCAGTGGCTCGGCGTCGCCGCCTCCGAGCTGGGGGTCGCGCGCGCCGAGGCGGTCGTCTGGCCCTCCCTCTGCATCGGCATCGATCGCCCGGGGCGTCTCTGCGGCCAGGCGCTGACCTCGGGCTACCTGGTTCGGCTGCGCGACCCGGCGGGCGGCGCGCACACGCTGCACATGCGCGAGAGCGGCGCCGCCGAGTGGGCCGGCGAGGAGCGCCTCGTTGGCGTCGTCGCGGCTGTCGACGGTCCCGGCTCGCTGCTGGTGATCTCGGTCGACGGCGTGCGGACGAGCGTCCGCATCGCGCCCGGGAGCATCCGGTTCGCGGAGGACCCGACCGCCTCGGCGCGGCCGGAGAGCGTGCCCGTGGGCGCCCGGGTCGAGCTCGCCGTGGATCCGAACCCGGCCGGCGAGGGTCCGGCGGTGCTGGCGTGGATCGCCGATCTCCCGTCGCGCGGGGCCGGCGCGCCGCCTGGGCCCGGGCGTCGGCCTCGCTGCGCCCGGGCGCGCCCATCGCGGAGGTGAAGCGGCGCCTGGACGGGAGCGAGGAGCGCTTTCGCTGCGAGGTCGTGCGGGCCACGCCGTCGGAGGCTGTGATCCTCTACCGGCTCCAGAGTCCCGCCTGGGGACTCCCGGCGCCGCTTCTCTCCTACGGGTTCTTCTGGCGGAGGCGCCCGTACATCTGCTACCGCTTCGTCCGGCCCGGCGACGGCGCCGAGGTGGCCTCCCGCTTCGACGTGGTCGGGCGGGTGGAGCTCGTGCCGGCGTCCGCGGTCGGGGGCCCGGCCGAGGTGCGCTACGAGGACCTGCTGCTCGACCTCTGGGTGTGGCCGCGCGCCGCTCCGGGCGGGAGCGACGAGCTCCTCTGGGAGGACGAGGAGGAGCTCGAGGCCGCGACCTCGGCGGGCCGGATCGGCCCCGGGAGCGCCGGGCGGGTTCGGCGGGCGCGGGGGATCCTGCTGCGCAATCAGGGGCGGCTGCGCTCAGCGATGGCTGACGGGATCGAGCGCCCGGCGCAGGAGTGAACGGGCGGGGCGGGCTCTCGGTCGCCCGGGATGGGAGTGCTCAGGCCTCGCCCGGCTCCTCGCCGTGCCGCCGGTGGATGCCCTCGATGGCCTCGTCGAGCTCCTCCCAGGTGCGCTCGACCATCGAGCGCAGCTGCATGTTGCGGTAGGCGCCCCAGACCGTCATCGCCGGCGGCACCAGCACGGCGGAGACGATGAGCGAGTAGGCGATCGTGATCGCTGCCGTGATGCCGAACTGCTGGAGCGCGGCGAGCGGGGAGGCCGCGAGCACGCCGATGCCGAGCCCCGTCGTCATCGCGGAGCCCAGCAGCGCCGACCCGGTGGCCGCGAGCGTCCGCACCGCCGCCCGCTCCGGATCGCGCACGCGCGTGAACTCCTCGCGGTAGCGGTGGATGAGGTGGATGGTGTAGTCGACCCCGATCCCGATCGAGAGCGCCGTGATGATCGACGTGACGATCGTGTAGGGGATGCCCAGCAGCGCCATCGTGCCCAGCACCGAGACGAGGACGAGCGCGGTCGGCGCCACCGCGATGACGGCGAGCGCCGGCTGCCGGACCGTGACCCAGAAGAAGATGGCGAGGACGCCGAGCGCCGCGGCGATGGTGACGCTGATCGAGTCCGTCTGCCGGTCGCGGATCGCATCGGTCACCGCGAAGGAGATGATGGTCTCCGACGTCGCCGTGAGGGCGTCGTCGTCGCCCTGCCACAGCTCCTCGATCTCCTGCTGGAGGCTGCGCGACGCCGAGGGATCGCCCGTGAAGGCGGGGAACTGGAGCAGTATCGCGTCGATCCCGTTCGGGTCGTTGACCAGGCTGTGCGCGAGGGCGGGGTCCCGAGCCTCGATCTCATCGAGGAGCTCCTGTAGCAGCCCGGCGTCGAGCTCCACCCCCGCCGAGGCCTCCGCGAGGAGCGCCTCGAGCTCCGGATCGTACCTGTCGCCGGGCTCGCCGCTCGCCTGCGTCCAGTCCTCGACGAGCAGCTCGTACGACGTGTGGAGCGGACCCGCCGCTGCCCGGGGCCGGCGCGCTCCGTCCTGGAACGATCGCTGGAGGTCGCGGAGGTTGAGGAGCGTGCGCGTGTCGGTCGCCTCCGCGCGCAGGAGCACGCTCGCGACCTCCGTCGACCCGCCGACGGCCGCGTCGAGTGTGTCGAGATCGGTCAGGACGCTCCCGCCTGAGGGCAGGAGGTCGCGGATGCTGTACTCCGACTCCAGATTCGTGGCGGCGAAGCCGAGCCCGACTGTCACGGCGACGACGGAGACGATGTAGGGCGCGGGCCTGCGGGTGAGCTTCCCGCCCAGGAACTCCGCGAGGCGCCCCACGCCCGGGAGCGCGCTCGCGATCAGGCGGGGCGGCGCGAGCTGCCCGCGCGCCTCGCGCCGGCGATCGATGATCGCCCGGCCGGCGGGGATCAGGGTCAGCATCACCACCAGGCTCATGCCCCCGCCCAGCCCCGCGATGACCCCGAAGTCGCCAACGATCTCGAGCGGCGAGAAGAGGCCGGCCAGAAGGCTCACGATCGTCGTCACGGCCGCGAGCAGGAGCGGGACGCTGACGTGTCTCAGCCCCTCCCGCACGGCATCCGCCACGGGCAGGCCCTGGGCGCGCTGCTCGCGGTAGTGCGAGACCGTCTGGATCGCGTAGTCGACGGTGAGGCCGATCATGATGATCGGCACCATCGAGGTGAGCGCGTTCGGGGGACCGGTCAGGCCCAGCCCGTTCGGCCCGACCCAGCCCTCCGCCCCGCCGATCCAGATCAGCGCGACGAGCAGCCCGCCGAGCGTGAGCAGGAGGTCGGAGAGCGTGCGCATGAAGAGCACGAGCAGCGCCGCGATGAGGAGCAGCGCCAGCACAATGAGAGGCAGCATCGCCGTCTCCGTGGCCTCCCGGTACTCGTCCTCGATGACCGCGAAGGAGACGCTGCTCACGGCGAGCGGGCCCTCGTCCCGGGCCGCCAGCTCGTCGATCTGCCGCTCCGCCTCTGCGACCTGCTCGTCTCCGGTGTCCCTGAGGCGGATGCCGGCGGTCGCGACGGGCGTGCCGTCCCTGTCGCTCCCGGTCATCGCGGCCAGCAGCTCGCCGATCCCCGGCGCCGCCAGTGCCCCGTCGATCTGCGCCTGCGTGACCGACGTCAGGCTCTCCGCCTGGAGGACTGCCTGGATGAGGGAGGCGGGCGAGATGACGGGGGTGACCGGGGCCAGCAGCTCCCCGATCCCGGGGGAGCCGAGGATCTCATCGAGCAGGGAGGAGATCTGCTGCAGTCCTCCCGGCGTCAGCGCGTCGCCGCGGAAGAGCAGCGTGACGACCCGGACGTCGCCCGACTCGCTGAAGAGCTCGTCGATCTCCTCGAGCGCCTGCGCGACCGCGCTCTGCTTGGGGAGAGTTCCCTCGGTGTCGAGCGGCGGCGCGCGCCGCGCCGAGCCGGCGGCGAGCGCGACGGTGATCAGGAGGAGGACGCCGAGTGTCCACCACGGACGAGCCGTGACGAGGCGGCTCAGGGCGCCGAGTGTGCTGTCCATCCCCTGTCCCTCATCGCAGCCATCTTATGGGTGGCTCGACCAATGTCCATGTCGCGGCGCCGCCCGCGTTCGCGGCAGGGGTCGCCGCCAGTGTCCGGCGACGGTACCCGGACCGTGCGGGGAGGTGCCGTCGGTCCTACGCCTGGAGGTGTCCCTCCCCGCGCGCGGTGCGGCGGGCGCGGCGGACGCGGCGGCGGTCGATGCGGTGCCCGCCCACCTCGTCGGACCATCGGCCAGCCGCGCGCATGCGCTCCCATTCCCCGATGACCGCCCGCGCGTCCCGGAGGCGCGCGGGGTCGGGCTCAAACAGCGTGTTCACCCCTCGCGCCTCCGCCTCGGAGGCGACGACGCAGCCCGAGGCGCCCAGATCGCGGGCGCGCGCGCCGAGCGCTTGGCGCAGGCCGGGAGCGACGCCGGGAGCGTCCACGATCCACGGCAGCCCCGCCGTCCCGGCGGTAAGCGCGGTCTGCGCCATGAGGTGGTCGAGGAGCGCCCAGGAGGCAGCCCGCGACGCGGGCGCGGCACCGGCCGGTGGGGGCGTCGCTCCGATCTCGGAGACGACAGCGAGCGGGGCGACGGCGACGGCCCCGTGCCGGTCGACGGCCGCGAGCACCGCCGGGAGCGCGGCGAGACCCGCCGCCGAGTCGATCTCGCAGAGCAGGCGGACCTGGCCGGGGACGAGCCCGCGCCGCATCTCAAGCCGGCGGATCGCGACGTCGGCGTCGCGCGCATCCTGGGGCTCCTCGCAGGCGGCGAGCACCACCGCCGCCGTCGCCTCCGAGACCGCGGCGTCGAGATCGGCCTCGAGCTCTCCCGAGCGGGCATCGGCGACGCGCGCGAGCAGGGGTCGCCCCGCCTCCGCCAGCGCGCCCCGGTGCCGGCGCAGGGCGCGCCGCGCGCGGGCGCGCGCCCCCGGGGCCGCGTCGGCGTCGAGGTCGACGAGCACCGCGTCCGCGGCAGTCGCGCCCGCCGCCTCGTACGCGGCGCCCGTCGCGCCGGCGAGGCGCAGCAGGCTCCGGAGCGCGCTCATGAGGAGAGGATCGCGTCGAGCCGGTCGGCGGGGGCCGAGGGGCCGACCACGGCGAGGGCAGGCGGCCCGGCGAAGAGACCCTCCGCGACGCGCTGCACGTCGCGGGCGCTGACCGCCCGCAGCGCCGCCACCGCGTCGTCCACGCGCTCGATCTCGCCGTCCAGCAGCAGCTGGTTCCCGAGGCGCTGGCCGATGGCCATCGGCGTCTCGAGCGCGAGGCGGAAACCCCCGACGGCGTAGTCGATGGTGCGGGCGAGCTCCTCCTCCCCCACCGGCTCCGAGACGAGCCGGCGGAGCTCGCCCATGATCACCCCGAGCGCCTCCTCCTGGTGCTCGCGCGTCACCCCCGCGGTGACCGCGAGCGCCCCGATGTCGCGCAGGCGGCCCACCCGCGCCGCGACGGAGTAGGCGAGGCCGCGGCGCTCGCGCACCTCCTTGAAGAGGCGCGACGACATGCCGCGCCCGAGCAGCGTGACGAGCACCTCCAGGGGGTAGCGGTCGGGGTCGCGCCGCCCGCCGCACTGCACGGCGAGCGCGAGGTTGGCCTGCTCGAGGTCGCGCTCCTCGACGAGGACGCGCTCCTCGGGGAGGCCGCGCCTCGCCTGCTCGGCGGGGACCCCGGCACCGGGAGCGAGCGCCGAGAAGTGCCGCGCGGCCTCCTCCACGACGGCCCCGTGATCGACCCTCCCCGCGACCGCAAGCACGGCGTTCCCCTCGGTGTAGTGGGAGCCCAGGTGCGAGGCGAGCTCTGAGCGGTCGATGGCGGCCACGGACTCGAGCGTGCCGGCGACCGGCCGCCCGACGGGCTGATCGCCGAAGGTGACCCGCTGGAGGAGCTCGCCCGCCCAGGCCTGCGGGTTGTCGTGCGTGCGGCGGATCTCCTGCTGCACCACGGTGCGCTCGCGCTCCACCTCCTCGCGGTCGAGAAGCGAGCTCTGGATCATGTCCGCGAGCACCTCGATGCCCCGCTGCCAGCGCTCGAACGGGAGACGGTTCCAGTAGCAGGTCAGCTCGCTGGTGGTGAAGGCGTTGAGGCTCCCGCCGGCCCCCTCGATGGCTTCGCTGATCGCGGGCGCGGTCGGGCGCTGCTCCGTGCCCTTGAAGAGCATGTGCTCGAGGTAGTGCGAGACGCCGCCGACCTCGGGTCGCTCCGACCGCGAGCCGACGCCGACGAAGAAGGAGACGGAGGCGGACTGCGCCGTCGGCACGCTCGCGGTGATCACGCGGCGCCCCCCGTCGAGTACGGTGAGGTCGTGGGCGTCGGGCGCGGCTCGCGCGGGCGCGTTCGCGGCGACGGGGCGGGAGCCCCGGGGTAGGTCGGGCACGGTCGCTCGCTTTCCTGGCGGCGCGCCCCGATGCGGCGGCTGCGCGCGCGGCGGCTCCGTCAGGCTAGAAGGGGCCTCCGCGTGGCGGCAAGCGGGCGGCCCGGGCGCCCGCGCCCGACGGGAGGTGGCCGTGATCGACGTGCGGATGAGCGACATCCTGGCCGAGCGCGCCGTCTCGGGCGAGATGCGGCTGCGCCTCCCCTACGAGGCCGGAATGTCGGCCGGCGACGTCGTTCGCCGGGAGGGCTTCCGCGGCGAGGAGGCGCAGGCGATCCTCACCATGGTGAACGGCGAGCAGCGCCCGCACGGGCACCCGCTCGCAGACGGCGACACGGTGGAGCTGGTGATCCCGATGGTGGGCGGGGCAGCCCCGCGCGCCGGGGCTCGTTGACAGCACCGCGCGCCGTCGGGATGATGAATCCGTCCCGCGGACGGCCCGCCGGGGCGCCTTCCGATCTCCCCCCGGCGGCGGTGGCGCGAAGCGCGGTCCCGGGCTGGCGGCGTCCGCGGCCGGCGTGACTGGGGTGGGATGACCAAGTACCTCTTCGTCACCGGCGGCGTCGTGAGCTCGGTGGGCAAGGGCATCGTCACCGCCTCGCTGGGGCGGATCCTGAAGTCGAGCGGGCACTCCGTCTCCATCCTCAAGCTCGATCCCTACATCAACGTCGACCCCGGGACGATGTCCCCCTACCAGCACGGCGAGGTCTTCGTGACCGACGACGGCGCCGAGACCGACCTCGATCTCGGTCACTACGAGCGCTTCCTCGATGCCGACTTCCTCGCTACGAACTCGACGTCGACAGGGCAGGTCTTCGAGGAGGTGATCCGCAAGGAGCGCCGCGGCGACTACCTCGGCGGGACGATCCAGGCGATCCCGCACATCACGAACGAGATCCGGCGGCGCATCCGCCTCGCCGGGCGGGCGCTCTCGGCGGAGATCGTCATCGTCGAGGTCGGCGGGACGGTCGGCGACATGGAGGGCCAGCCCTTCCTGGAGGCCATCAGCCAGGTCCGCTACGCGCTTCCGGCGCACGACACGATGTCCATCCACGTCACGCTCCTGCCGTACATCCGCGCGACGCGCGAGCTGAAGACGAAGCCAACGCAGCACTCGGTCAGGGAGCTCCGCTCCTACGGCATCCAGCCGGACGTGCTGGTGACGCGCGCCGACGAGCCGGTCGACGAGGCGCTCAGGGAGAAGCTCTCGCTCTTCTGCAACGTCGAGAAGACCTCGGTGATCCCGCTCGAGACGGCCGACTCCATCTATGAGGTGCCGCTCATACTCGAGACGGCGGGGCTCTCCGGGATCGTGGCGCGTGCGCTCGATCTCCCGGATCGGCGCCCCGATCTCGCCGAGTGGCGCTCCTTCGTGTCGAGGCTCCGCCGCCCGGCGGAGAGCGTGCGCATCGCGATCGTCGGCAAGTACGTGGAGCTCCACGACGCCTACCTCTCCATCCGCGAGGCGCTCGTGCACGCCGCCGCCCACCACGACGCCGGGCTCGATCCGGTGTGGGTGCACTCGGAGGATCTCGAGTCCGGGACGCTGCCGGCCGAGCTCCGCGACGTCGACGGCATCCTGCTCTGCCCGGGCTTCGGCGACCGGGGCCTCGAGGGGAAGATCGCCGCCGTGCGCCACGCCCGCGAGCAGCGCATCCCCTATCTGGGCGACTGTCTGGGGATGCAGATGCTCGTCTGCGAGTTCGCGCGCAACGTCGCCGGCATGCCCGGCGCGAACACGACGGAGGCCGATCCGCGCACCCCCTTCCCCGTGATCTCGCTGCTCTCGGAGCAGCAGGGGGTGCACGAGCTCGGCGGCACGATGCGGCTCGGGGGCTACGACTGCCGCCTCGTGCCGGGGACGCGCGCACACGCCGCTTACGGGCGCGACGTGGTGAGGGAGCGCCACCGCCACCGCTACGAGGTGAACGGCTCCCTCTTCGAGGTGCTCGAGCGCCACGGGCTGCGCGCCGCCGGATACACGCTCGACGGCGAACTCGTCGAGATCGTCGAGGTCTCCGACCACCCCTGGATGGTGGGCGCGCAGTTCCACCCCGAGTTCACCTCGCGCCCCGGGCGTCCCAACCCGCTCTTCCGCGACTTCGTGGGCGCGGCGCTCGCGCGGGCGCGCGGGACCCCGGGCGCGCGTGCCGTCGCGGCGGCCGCGGCCGAGGGGCTCGAGGG
>VYDC01000262.1:8142-8577 GCA_009843585.1 Chloroflexota bacterium
CTTCTGGATGGCGGGCGGTCTCGGGGCCACGATGATCCCGCTCTGGCGTGCGTGGCGCGCCGCCGCGCTCGAGGAGAAGGCGCTGCTCCTGGTGCAGGCCCGCTCGGCGCAGGTGCTCTGGCTCATGCCGGGGATGATCGCGGCGGCGGTGACCGGCTTCGCGTGGGCGGCTGCGGACGACTGGAACCCTCTCACCACCGGCTGGCTGGTGGCGCTCGAGGCGGTCTTCGCTCTCGACATCTTCCTCTTCCTGCCGCTGCTGGCGGTGGGACTCCGGCGGGTGGAGCTGCTCGCGCGCATCGCCCGTCGCGACGGCGTCGAGTCGGATGAGCTGCGCGAGGCGCTCTCGGACAACGTGCCCGTGGTCTTCGGCACGCTGCTTGTGGCGACGGTGCCGGTGATGACCTGGCTCGCGGTGGTGAAGCCCTTCTGAGG
>VYDC01000142.1 GCA_009843585.1 Chloroflexota bacterium
CTCCACCCGAACGCCAGGTGGAGATTGACAACCGGTCACTCCATATCAGCCGTAGGAGTAGCCGATCGCGCCGTTGGCCTCGAGGCGGTCGATCTCGGCGTCGTCGTAGCCGTGCTCGCGGAGGAGCTCGCGGTTGTACTCGCCGACGAGGCCGCAGGGGAGGTCCCAGGACGGCGGATCGGGCGCGAAGCGCCAGAGGAAGCCGGCCTGGATGCGGGGGCCGGTGTAGGGGTGATCGATCGTCGGGAACCAGCCCCGGGCGTTGAGCTGCGGCGACAGCAGCATCTCCTGGGGGCCCGCGACGGGCGCGGCGATACCCCCCTCATCCTGGACGCGGTCGGCGAGCGCCTCGGCCTGCTGGCCCCCGGCGCGCTCGGAGAGCGCGGCATCCACCGCCTCACGATCGCGCAGCCGGCCGACGACCGTGGCCCACGGGTGCCCGTCCTCCGCCCACTCCGGGTGGCCGACGGCACGCGCGAGCGCGCCCCACTGCGCGTCGTCCTCCGCGGCCAGCACGACCCAGCGGTCCTCTCCCGAGGCGCGGTAGCACTGGTGGGGGACGACGTGCTGCTCGCCGTTGCCGACGCGCACCGGGAGGCGTCCGTTGAGGGACCACTCGGCGAGGACGCCGGGGATCTGGGTCGCCAATTCCTCCACCTGCGAGAGGTCGACGAGCATCCCCTCCCCGGTGCGCTCGCGCTCACGCAGCGCGGTGACCACGGCGAACACGATGTGAAGCGGCACCGTGGCGTCGGAATGGGTGATCGGCGAGGTCTCCTCGACGCCGCGCCACGGGTAGCCGCGAACGGCCGTGTGGCCGGTGACGCAGTCGAAGCCCCCGCCGAAGGAGACGTAGCCCTGGTAGGGGCCGGAGAGGCCCCAGCCGGGCAGAGAGAGGCGTATCAGCCTCGGCGCGTCGCGATGCATCCGCTCCCAGTCGAATCCGAGCTTCTCCATCGTCCCCGCCGAGAAGGAGTCGATCACGACGTCCGCGCGCTCGAGCAGGCGGCGGAAGGCCGCCGTGCCCGCCTCGTGCCGGAGGTTGATCGCCATGTTGCGCTTGTTGCGGTTCCCCTGATGCTGCGCCCACGAGTGCTCGTAGGCCGGCCCCTCACCGGGGGCGACGCGCCAGTCATTCGGATCGATGGGTCGCGTCGGTGAGAAGCGGGGGAACGACTCGACCTTGATCACGTCGGCACCGAGATCACCGAGCAGCGAGCCACCCACCGGCCCCGCCCAGACCTCGCTGAGCTCGATCACGCGCACCCCGGCGAGGGCGCGGCCGGTCATCCCGTCACCCCCGCCCGGAAGAGAGCCTGCTGCTCGTCGCGCGAGTAGCCGAGACCGTCGAGGATCTCGCCCCCGTGCTCCCCGAGGCACGGCGCCGGCCCGGCGCTCCAGCGATCGCCCTCGACGCCACCGAGGCGGAACGGAGGGCCCGCGAGCGTCATCGTCCCCACCCCGGGCTGGTCGACCGCGACGTAGGAGCCGCGCGCGACGGACTGCGCATCCGCCAGCGCCTCCGAGATGTCGAGGATCGGCGTGCAGAGCACCCGCTCCGACTGCATCGCGCGGAACACCTCCCCCTTCGTGCGCGCGTCGAGCCAGGGCTGGAAGACCGCCAAGAACTCCTCGTGGTGGGCCGGCCGGACTTCCTTCGTCAGGAAGCGGGGGTCGTCGATGAAGTCGGGCCGGTCGATGGCGCGGCAGGCCCGCTCGAAGAACGGCGAGTCGCCGGCCGTCAGCTGAACGTAGCCGTCCTTGCACCGGTACGTGCCGACGGGGTAGGTCCCGCGCGAGCGCCGCGGCACCGACGGCGCGCCGCCGGAGAGGGACCATGCCACGAAGGAGGTGTCGACGTTGCCGGCAAGCGCCTCGACGGCAGACACCTCGGCATCGCGGCGGGCGCCGTCGTGGAGCTGCCCCCACACCGCGCCCGCAGCGGCGGCGGCGGCGGTGAGCCCGACCTGCATCGCTACGACGTGCGGTGCGTAGCGAAGCGGCGGCTCCCCCTCCAGCCGGTGTCGGTGCAGGCGCGTCGTCCAGGCGAAGACCGAGAGGTCGTTCTCCCGCCGGTCCCGGTAGGGCCCGTCGAGGCCGTGCGGGCTCATCACCACGACGGACGGTGCCGCCTGCGCTCGCCGCAGCGCGTCGAGCACGGCCCCGGCCGCAGCGGGCGGGAGCTCGACGAACGCGAGCTGCGCGCCCGAAGCGAGCCGTCCGATCACCTCGCGCCCCGACGGCGTGCAGACGTCGAGCGCCAGCGAGCGTTTCCCGCTGTTGAGCGAGAGATGGAAGCCCCCCCGGTCACGATGCGGGCGGTCACCGGGGAAGGGGGGCAGGCGCCGAACCTCGCCGCCGCCGAGGCGCTCGACCTTCACGACATCGGCGCCGAAGTCGGCGAACTGCTTGCCGGCGCACGAGACGGCCACGCCGTCCCCGATCTCGACCACGCGGATCCCCGACCAGGGCTGCTCCACGCTCGCTCCCGCTGAACTGCAGGCGCGTCGCTCGCGCCATCTGCGCTCGCCGCATGCTACGGCACGCGCTCCATGCCACGCACGACCGCGCCGCGGCCGACACCGGCGCTCGCACCGGGTCGTCGTCCCGGCTACGCTGGCGCCCTCCGCCTCGCACACGCACGGGGAGGGATGCCATGGATCTCGGCATCGCGGGGCGCGTGGCCCTGGTCACGGGCGCGAGTCGCGGCATCGGGCGGGCCTGCGCCCTGGAGCTCGCGCGCGAGGGCGCCCGCATCTGCCTGGTCGCCCGCGATGCCGAGCGGCTCGCCGATGCGCTCGCAGCGATTGAGGCCGCCGGTGGCGAGGGCCTGACCATCTCCGCTGATCTGGCAACCCCCGAAGGCTGCCGCGAGGCCGTCGAGGGCTGCGTCGGCGAGTTCGGGGCGCTTCACATCCTGGTCAACAACGCCGGCGCCGCGCGCGAACACCATGTAGCCGACGTGCCGGCCGAGCTCTTCGACGACGCCCTGACGCTCAAGCTCTACGGCTATCTGCGGATGTCGCAGCTGGCGCTCCCGCATATGCGCGGCGCCGGGTGGGGACGGATCGTCAACATCGCCGGCGCGGCCGGGGCAAGCCCGCTCCCCGACAACCTCCCGATGAGCATCGCCAACGTCGGCGTGCTCAACCTGACGCGCGCGTTCTCGGACATCGCCGCGCGGGACGGCGTGACCGCGAACGCGATCTGCCCGGGACTGACCGATACCGACCGTGCGCGGGAGCTCCGGGAGGAGCGCGCCGCCGCCGCCGGCACCGACGTTGAGGAGCTCCTGACCCGGATGGCGTCGCGCACGCCCGCCGGCCGCATGGCGAGCCCCGAGGAGGTCGCGCGCGTGACGTGCTTCCTCGCTTCGGAGGCGGCGAGCTTCGTGCACGGGACGGCGGTCTACATGGACGGTGGCGCCCGGCGCGCGACACCGTAGCCGCCGCCAGCCGGCGCGGCGTGACGCTTCCCGGCCCGCGTGCGGCTCCCGTATCGTGCTATGGCATCCCCGAAGCGACGCCGAAGTGGCGGAACGGCAGACGCGGCGGTCTCAAACACCGCTGGGCCTCGCGGCCCGTGTGGGTTCGAATCCCACCTTCGGCACCAACTCTGCCGAGCTATGGAGACTCCGGAACGCGGGCACGTCCCGGCACCCAAGGACCGCTCCCTCCCTCACCGTCCCCCAGAGGCCCACGATCCGAGGTGGGAACGCCCGCCCAGGATGGGCGCGGAGGGCGGGGCGCGGTTCGCAGTAGGACGCCACGGTGCTAGGATCCCCCTGCGGTTGGACGGCTCCCCTCGCTCCTGCCCGTCGCTGGCATCCGCGCGGATCCCGCCACGCCGCACCACCGACGTGACGCCTGCCGACGGCGCCTCCGGCAAGTGGGGGAGCGATATGGCCCATCCGATCGCCAACCTCCATGTGCGCCGCACCGTGCCCCTCCCGACACCCCGCGAGCTCGAGGCAGAGCTCCCTCTGACGGACAAGGTTCGGGCGTCGGTGCTGCGCGGCCGACAGGCCATCGAGACCATCCTCACAGGGCGCGACCCGCGGATGCTCGTCATCGCCGGGCCGTGCTCCATCCACGACGAGCGTGCCGCGCTCCACTACGCGGAGCGCCTCGCCGCGCTCGCCGAGGATCTCGACGACCACCTGGTGGTCGCCATGCGCGTCTATTTCGAGAAACCACGCACGACGGTCGGCTGGAAGGGGATGATCTACGACCCGGACCTTGATGGCTCCTTCGACATCGCCAGCGGCCTGCGCCGTGCGCGCCAGTTGCTGATCCAGATCGTCGGCTTGGGCCTGCCCACCGCCACCGAGTTCCTGGATCCCGTCACGCCGCAGTACCTGGCCGATCTGATCTCCTGGACCGCCATCGGCGCGCGCACGACCGAGAGCCAGACGCACCGCCAGATGGCGAGCGGGCTCTCGATGCCGGTGGGCTTCAAGAACAGCACAGACGGCAACAGCCAGATCGCCGTCGACGGGACTCTCTCGTCGCGCGAGCCGCACGCCTTCCTCGGCATCGATGGAGACGGCCGCATGGCCACGGTGCTCACGAAGGGCAACCCGCACGGCCACATCGTGCTGCGAGGGGGCTCGGCCGGACCGAACTACGGTGCGAGCCATGTCCGGGACGTGTACGCGCGCCTCGAGCGCGCCGGGCTGCGGCGACAGGTGCTCGTCGACTGCAGCCACGCCAACTCGGGGAAGGACCACACGAGGCAGGCCGCCGCGTTCCGTGATGTCCTGGCCCAGCGAGCGGCCGGCGACCGCGGCCTCATCGGCCTGATGGTTGAGAGCAACCTGTTCGAGGGCAGGCAGGCGCTGGGGAGCGACCCGAGCACGCTTCGCTACGGCGTTTCGATCACGGATGCCTGCATCGGCTGGGAGGAGACCGTCCAGCTGCTACACGAGGCGGCAGCCCTGCGCACGGAGGCGACACCAGCCACCGCATAGCACGCGGCGTCCGGCGACGACGAGCGCGGAGCCGCGGGCGGCCCCGCCGGATCCCGCAGGCGGCCGCCGGGCGGAATCGGAGCCGGCTATGGCGACAGGCGAACAGATCCGCGACCTGGTGGCGAAGATGGAGTCCGAGCGCTCCGCGCTGCTCCGCCTGGTCGACGGGATGGGCGATGGGGAGGCCGAACACCGCCCGCCGGAGGCCGACGGCGAGGCGGGCTGGTCGGTGAAGGAGCAGCTCGCTCACCTCGCCCAGATGGAGGCGACCTACCGGGCGTGGGTTGAGCGCGCGCTCGTGGAGGAGCGCCCGGATCTTGCCGACGGCACCATCTCCGACCCGGTTGCCTACCCGCGCCAGCGGGCGCATGAGGCCAGCGTGCGTGACCACGTCGCCGAACTCGGGCGCCAGCGCGACAGAACCATCGGGACGATTAGCCGGATCGACCCGGAGGCCTTCGAGCGGACCGCGATCTCGCCGCTCTTCGGGGAGCTGACCGTGATGCAGTGGCTCCGCTCGTACTACCGGCACGACCGGATGCATCAGGCGCAGATCGAGGGCCGCGAGTCGGACTACCGCCCGCGCTTCGAAGGCGGCATCGAGCCGGACCAGCGGAACGTGCGCGACGGGTAGGACCGCGCCGGACCAGGCACCAAGACGGTCCGGGCGGCGGGCGCGGAGCCGAGCGTGCTCTGCCACGCGCCCGGGGACGCTCCGCCCGGCAGGAGCGCTACGGGCGCAGCTCTCCCGCCAGCCTGGTGACAGCTCCCCCGTAGAGGAAGATCAGTCCCGCCAGGTACGCCCACATCATGAGCACGACGACTGACGTAATCGGCCCGTAGACCGCGCTGGTCTGCGTCGCCACGCTCGTGAGCCAGAAGAAGGCGTGCTTCGCCGCCTCGAACAACACGATGGCGACCATCGCGCCGAACGCCGCATCCCCCCACCGCACCTCGACGCTCGGAAGGTGGCGATAGACCAACGCGAACACGGCCGTGGTCAGGATGAGGGGCAGCGCCGTCGAGGCCGAACCGACGAGAAGGACCGCGAGCGTCGACGTTTCGGCTTCGGGCCCGGTCAGCCGCTCGCCGATGCCGATGAGCAGGTGAAGGACGGCCGTGAGAACAAGCGAGAGGAGGAACAGGAGCACGGTGAAGGTCGCGATCGACCACTGGGTGATGGTCATCCGGACGAGGTCTTCCCGGTCGCGCCCGAAGATGCGGTTGAGTGCCCTGCCGGCCGCCATCAGCAGCCCGTTCGCTCCGAGGACCATGCCGGCCACTGCCACGAGACCGACGGCGAGCGTGCCGCTGAGAAGGTTCCGCACCGCATCGCGTATGAGATCGCGGGCGGTCGGGAAGTAGTACACGAGGATGTCCGCAAGCTCCTCCGCGATGTCCTCGGGGTCGCCCAGCATCCCCACGCCCATGATCACCAGCGCCATGAGGGGAAACAGCGAGAGAGTCGTGAAGTAGGCGAGGGAGGCCGCGAGGTCGATTCCACCCACATCGAAGAGCAAGCGGAGTGCCCGTACCATCGAGGCACGCCGCCACGCCCGTGGGGTCGGCGGCAACTCGTCGCGCGGCTCTGCTCCGACGTGCTGGACGTGTCCTGTCACCGCGACCCGTCCCCGTCCGGTGGCGATCCGATCGCCGCCCGCGGAGGCCTCGCCGGCAGACAGGAGCGCGTGTTCATCGTCGAGGCACCGCCGGGCAGTGCGACCCTGCTCTAGCCGAGACGGCCCATCGCGCGGGCGGGAACGATCCGCATGGCGACCGACCCACGCTCACCTAGTTCGCGGTCGAGCTCCGCGTCATCCTCCGACGCGGGTCGCGATCCGCGGGCACGGGCTCGCCGGATGGCCCGGCGTCGCTCCGGACCATCCGCGAGGATCTCCGCCCGCCCGTAGACGGTGAGGTAGCGTCCGCCGTCCTGGACCAGCAGCGAGACGTCGGCGCAGCGGGCGACGTTACGCGCCTTTGCGCTCCCGAGACCGGTCTGGAGCACGACGTCCGTCCCGTCAAACTCGTAGGCGATCAGGGACTGCTGCGGCGATCCATCGCGCCGCCCCGTCGCGAGCGCGGCAAAGCGGTGCTCCGTGAGGAAGTCAGCCTGCTCCGGCGTCATCCACATCTCCCGTCCGGTCCGGCGCCAGTGTCGCACGGCGGAGCGCCGGCCGGGGAGTCGCGGACCTCCCCGCGGCCACGGTTACGATGCGACGAAGCGGCGGCGCCTGCGGTGCGAGGGAGCCCGATGACGGAGTACGTGCCGGGGAACTTCATGTGGTCGCAGGGCGTGATGTTCGCGATGGAGATGATGAGCTTCGGCGCGGCGGCGGCCGGGGAGGTGCTCGGCGTCGTCGAGCGGCTCTCGAGACGCGAGCGGGACAACCGCGCGTGGTGGGAGGAGTGGAGCAGGGAGGCCGAACGCCTTGAGCGCTGGGGCGACTCCGAGGCCGCCGCCGGCCATGACCTCACGGCAGGCAGCCTTTACCTGAGGGCAGCCACGTACTACTTCTGCGGAGAGCGCTTCCTGCCTCCGGGCGAGGAGAAGAGAGCCACCTACCGGCGCGTGCTCCACTGCTTCGCGCGAGGAGCGGCCGCCCGCTATCCCAACCTCGAGCGCGTCGAGGTTCCCTACGAGGAGACGACGCTCCCGGCATACTTCCTGCGTTCCGATCCGGCGGGCGACGAGCCTGCACCCGCGATGGTGGTTTTCGACGGTCTCGACAACGCGAAGGAACTCTCCGTCCTCTTCGCCGGCGTCGAGTTCGGGCGGCGCGGGATTCACACGCTGGCTATCGACGGGCCCGGGCAGGGGGAAACGCTGCGCCTGCGCGGCATCCCCAGCCGCTACGACTACGAGGTGCCTGGAGCGGCCGCATTCGACTACGTAGCCGCCCGACCCGAGGTGGACCCGGAGCGGGTGGGGGTCATGGGCTTCAGCCTCGGCGGCTACTACGCGCCTCGGGCCGCCACCTTCGAGAAGCGCTACGCGCTCTGCGTCGCGTGGGGGGGCCACTTCGACTACCACGAGGCCTGGCTGGAGCGGCGCAGGCGTATCGAGTCCAACGACTCGCGCGTCTCGGCACCGGCCTTTCAGCTCCCGTGGGTGCTGGGGGTCGATGACATGGATGCGGCGATGCGGGTGTTGGAGGACTTCCGGCTCGACGGCGTCGTGCAGCATCTCGATCGCCCGCTCCTCGTCACGCACGGCGAGGACGACACGGTCGTGCCACTTCGGTTCGCACGGCGGCTATATGAGGCGAGCGGATCGGCGGTGAAGGAACTCCGTGTCTTCACCGCCGGCGAGGGTGGAAGCGAGCACTGCCAGGAGGACAACCGCCAGATCGGAGCCAACTTCGTCGCCGACTGGGTCGCCGATCACATCTGAGCCGCTGTGCTCGATCAGGGCAAACAGACAAGGCGGGCACGAGACTGCCGCGCACGGTCCATACACGCCGGCGCGTCCACTGCCGGGTGGCGGCGCCAGGAAGTCTGGAGCGGGAGACGGGATTCGAACCCGCGACCCTCTGCTTGGGAAGCAGATGCTC
>VYDC01000124.1:0-3058 GCA_009843585.1 Chloroflexota bacterium
GCGTAGCGGGGAGCGAGGGGAGAGGATGATGTCCGACTCAGGGCCCTACACGATGCAGCGCTTCGCCTCCCACTTCGTGGGGCGCGTCCTGGGCGCCCTCGTCGACGCCGTCGCCGACCTCACCGACGAGGAGCTCCACGCGCTCCCGCCGGGAGCTCCCAACACGGTCGGCTTCATCGCCTGGCACGTCTTCCGGAGCGCCGACAACGTCGTGCTCTTCGCCTTCGAACGGGAGCGAACGGTGTGGATGCGCCAGGGGCTGCACCAGGCGTGGGAGCTGCCCCGCATCGAGCAGGGAACCGGCATGGATGCCGAGGCGGCGGCGGCCGTGCGTTTCCCCGGCGCCGCAGCGCTCGCCGGCTACGGCCGGGCGGTGCGCGACGAGATCCTCCCGCGCATCGAGGCGATGAGCGACGACTACCTGGTCGGCGTCACCCGCGTCGTGCCGTGGGGCGAGGTTCCCCGGCTGGAGGCGATAGGGCAGACGATCATCGTCCACGGCAGCGAGCACCTCGGGGAGATCGCCGCCGTCAGGCGGTTGCTCGGCCGCGACCTTCCGGGCCCCTAGGGCGGTCGCCGGCGTGTCGGGACCGCGGTTCTCCGTGCGGCGCGCCTACGCCCACCTGCGCGCCGTCGACCCCGTGGTCGGGGGGCTCATCGAGCGCCACGGCCCCTTCCGGCCGCGACCCAGCGACGACCCCTACTCAGCGCTCGTCCGCATGATCCTCTACCAGCAGCTCGCGGGCGCCGCGGCGTCCGCGATCGAGAGGCGCTGGCGCTCGCTCTACGCCGATCCCGACGCCACGCCGAGCCCCGAGCAGATCCTGGGCACCGGCGACGACGAGTTCCGCGGCGCCGGCGTCTCGCGCCAGAAGGCCTCCTACCTGCGCGACCTCGCGGCGAGCGTCCAAGCCGGCCGGCTCGACTGGCAGCGCCTCGACGGGCTCGCCGACGAGGAGGTCGTGGCCGATCTGACCGCCGTCCGCGGCGTCGGCGAGTGGACCGCCCACATGTTCCTGATGTTCCACCTGGGCCGGCCCGACGTTCTCCCGGTCGGGGACCTCGGGGTGCGCGCGGGGATGCGGGTCGCCTACGGGCTCGACGTCGCGCCCACACCCGCCCGCGCCAGGGAGATCGGAGCGCCGTGGGCCCCGTACCGCTCCGTGGGGAGCTGGTACATGTGGCGGGCGGTCGAGGCCGCGCCGCCTCAGTAGGGCCCGCCGGATCCCCCCGTATACTCGGGGTACCGGCAGCCCGTTTCGAGCCCGCGTTACCCCGGAGGTCTGCACGTGATCGTCGGCACCGTCCGCGAGACCAAGACCGAGGAGTACCGCGTGGCGCTCACGCCCGAGGGTGCGGCCGACATCGTGCGGTCGGGCCACACCGTGCTCATCGAGCGGGGCGCCGGCGAGGGCTCGCACTACGCCGACGACGAGTACGTGGCGGCGGGCGCCGTGCTCGCCGCGACGCCTCAGGAGGTCTACGCACGCGCCGAGCTGATGTGCGAGGTGAAGGAGCCCCAGCCCTCCGAGTACGAGCTGCTCCGCGACGGGCAGGTGCTCTTCACCTACCTGCACCTCGCGGCGGAGCCGCTCGTGCTCGATTCGCTCATCTCGTCCCGGTGCGTCGCCATCGGCTACGAGACGGTGGAGCATGACGACGGGTTCCTGCCCCTGCTCGCCCCGATGTCGGAGATCGCCGGGCGCATGGCCGTCGAGGTCGGCGCCTCGCTGCTCAAGCGGCCGGGCCCGGGCCGCGGAATGCTGCTGGGGGGCCTCCCCGGGGTTCCCCCGGCGCACGTGGTGATCGTGGGCTCGGGCAACGTCGGGAAGAACGCCGTGCGCGCCGCCGTCGGCGCCGGCGCGCGCGTCACCGTCGCGTCCATACGCGAGGACCAGCTGCGCGCCCTCGAGGAGCTCTATGCCGGGCGCGTCGAGACGCTGATCTCGACGCCGCAGTCGCTCGCCAACGCCATCGCCGGCGCCGACCTGCTCGTCGGCGCCGTTCTCGTCCCCGGCCGGCGGGCCCCCGTCGTCGTCAGCCGCCAGATGGTGCGCTCGATGGGGACCGGCGCCGTCGTCGTGGACGTCGCGGTCGACCAGGGCGGGTGCGTCGAGACGACCCGGCCCACCAACCACCTCGAGCCGACGTACGTGGAGGAGGGCGTGCTCCACTACGCGGTGCCGAACATGCCCGGCGCCGTTCCCCGCACGTCGTCGCGGGCTCTCACCGCGCTCACGCTTCCCTACATCCTGCGCGTCGCCAACGACGGGCTGGAGTCGGCCGTGGCCAGGGACGGGGCGCTCCGGCGCGCGGTCAACGTCTACCGGGGGCACCTCACCCATCCCGGCGTGGCGGCCTCGCTGGGACGCGACTGGACCCCCATCGGACAGCTGCTCGGCGCGCCGGCGTGAGATCGGGCGGCGGGGGCCGTCCGCGGCCGCTCGCTGCGCGGGCGCGCGAGTGGTGGGGCACCGTCTTCGGGCACGAGCAGCTCCTGATGATCAGCGTCTCGACGGTGCTCGTGACGGCGGGGCAGGGGGTCATCGCCCCGGTGCTTCCGCTCTTCCAGCGGGAGTTCGACGTCTCGGCCGCCGTCGTCGGGCTGACGCTCTCGCTCTTCGCGCTCGCCCGCCTGGTGCTGAACGTGCCGCTGGGCGTCCTCTGCGACCGGCGCGGCCGCCGGCTGCTGCTGGTGTGGGGCCCCATCGTGACGGCGGCGGGGATGGTCGGCACCGGCCTCGCGCAGGAGATCGAGCATCTCCTCGCGGCGCGCGCCGTCGCGGGCGTCGGATCCGCGATGTACATGGTGGCCTCGCTCACCTACCTCGCCGACATCTCGACCGAACAGAACCGGGCGCGGTTCATCGCCACGAACCAGGGCGCGCTCCTCCTCGGCGTCTCCGTCGGCCCCGCGGTCGGCGGTCTCCTCGCCGAGCTCTACGGCTTCCGCCTCCCGTTCTTCGTGGTCGGGGTCGCGGCGCTCGCCGCCGCGGCCTACGCCTACTGGCGGCTGCCGGAGACCGGCGCCTCCGCCTCCCGGGCGGAGACGCCCGGG
>VYDC01000124.1:3068-5658 GCA_009843585.1 Chloroflexota bacterium
GTGACGCCCGGGCCGGATCAGGAGACCGCGCCGGCGGCGGCGCTTCCCGAGCTCGGGCGCGACGAGCCGCATACGCCGCCGGAGGGCGGCGCCGCCGGGCGGCCCCCGTGGCTCGCGATGCTCGTGTCGGGGAGCTTCCTGACCGTCGCCTTCGTGACGACGATGATCTTCTTCACGCGCGCCGGCGGCCGCCAGACGATCGTGCCCCTCCTCGGCGATGCGCGCCTCGGTCTCTCGACCGGCTTTCTCGGGGTGGTCTTCACGGCGATGTCGCTCATAGGCCTCGTCCTGATCGGGCCGGCGGCCGTCGCGGCCGATCGCTTCGGGCGCCGGGCCGTCATCGTTCCGAGCGGGATCGCGACGGTTGTCGGCCTCCTCCTCTTCGCCGGCGCCACCAGCGTCGCGCTCTTCCTCGCGGGGGCGCTCGTGCTCGCCGTCGCGTCGGCGATGGCCGGGCCGGCGCCCGCCGCCTACGTGGCCGACATCGCGCCGGTCCGGGCGCGCGGGCTGGCGATGAGCCTCTACCGCTCGGCGGGGGATGTCGGGTTCGTGGTCGGCCCGCCCCTGCTCGGCGTGATCGCGGACGCCAGCTCCTACGGGTGGGCGCTCGGGACGAACGCCCTGCTGGTCGCGCTTGCGACGCTGCTCTTCCTCCTGATCGCCCGGGAGACGGTGCGGCCGCGCCGCGCCGCCGGGGCCGGGAGGTCGGCCTGAGGGCGGCCGCCCCCCGCTACGAGGGCTCGCGCGGTCGCGCGCGGAGCTGCGCCAGCGCCGGGGGCTCCTCCGACTCGGACATGCGCACGAAGAGCCCGCGGGACTCCGCCACCAGCGTCCCGTCGGCGGCCGTCCCGTCGGCCGTCCCGGCGGGGCCCCCGTGCACCTGCCGGAGCTCCCCCTCGACCTCGATGCGCCGGCCCCGGCTCCGCATGATGCGCGCCTGGACCACGAGCTCTCGCTCGAGCGAGGCCGGACGCCGGAAGCGCGTCTCCATGCGCGCCGTCACGGCGTAGATGTCGTCGGCGTACATCGCCCAGGCCATTGCCTCGTCCAGGAGCAGACCGAGGAGGCCGCCGTGGACGAAGCCCGGGAAGCCCTGGTCCTCCGCGCGCGGCCGGTGCCGGGCCTCGACCCCCGCTCCGCTCCTCTCGAAGCGCAGGTGCAGGCCGATCGGGTTGTGATCGCCGCATCCGAAGCAGGAGTTCTCGCGAAGCCGCGGATCGATGGGCGCGGGGGCGCCCGTTGCGGGGTCCTCGGAGCCGGCGCCGCGCGCGCCTCCGGTCACGGCAGTCGCAGCGAGGCGCTGCCGTCGAGCAGCAGCTCGCCGTCTTCGGTGGTGCAGCGCACGGCGTAGCGAAGGCGCCGCTCGTCGGGCCCGGCCGGCGTCGCCGTCGCGGTGACGCGGACGGGGGGGATCGCGGGGGCGCGCCACCGCACGGCGAGCGCGCCGCCGGCGGCCCATCCCTCCCCGAAGGCCTCGGTCATCATCTGCGAGACGAGCGCGAGCACCAGCATCCCGTGCGCGATCGGCCGTCCGTACGGTCCCTCCCGGGCCTCGGCGGTGTCGCGATGGATCGGGTTCGGGTCGGCCGCGGCGGCGGCGTAGCGGTCGACGAGGCCCTGGTCGATCTGCCGCGTCAGCGGCGCGACGTGCGGCACCTCGCCCGGGGCGGGCGGCGCGTTCACGCCGGGCCGCCGCTCGCGGCGGGGAGCGGGGCGAGCACGCTGGCCCGGCCGACCGCGCAGGCGCCCTCGGCGTCGCGGAGTTCCAGGTCGACCGTGCCGAGGCGGAGGCCGCGGCGCTCGGCGATCTGGGCCACGGTGAGCTCGGCCGTGAGGGAGGTGCCGGGCGCGACGGGCCGCAGGAACTCGAAGCTCTGCCCGGTGTGGAGCAGCCCCGGCGGGATCTCGATCGCGTCGATCAGCGTCCCCAGCAGCAGCGCCCCGAGCTGCAGCGGGGGGAGCCAGCTCTCCGGCGAGCCCGGCGTCTCGGAGGCGGCCGTCGCGTCGAGATAGGCCCGCGCGTCGGCCGCGTCGAGCCGGGCCCGGTAGGGGCCCAGCACCTCTCCCCGCTCGAGGCCGAAGAAGTCGCGCTTCTCGGACACGGGGTCGCACCCTCCCCCCGGCCGGGGGCCGCTCCTCAGTCGGACGACGCGAGCGGCTCGCGCGCGCCCCCGGACAGGTAGTCGTGGATGCCGTCGGCCGCGAGGTGGCGGTGTTCGAGAGCCGTCACCACGAGGTCGGCGCCGTTCACGTTGTCGCCGCCGGCGAAGATGCCGGGGCGGCTCGTCGTCATCGTCTCCGGGTCGACGACGAAGCGATCCCAGCGGTCGCGGTCGACGCCCAGGGCCTCGTCGCCCCAGGCCGGGTCGACGTTGTAGCCGATCGCGACCACGATCGCATCGGCCTGGATGTCGAACTCCGAGCCGGCGACCGGCTCCGGCCGCGCGCGGCCCGTGTCGTCGGGCTCGCCGAGCGTCATCCGCTGGCAGCGCAGGCCCCGCGCGCGCCCGTGCTCGTCGATGAGGACGGCGAGGGGCGCGGTGAGGTAGCGCTTGATGACGCCCTCCTCGTTCGCGTGCTGCCGCTCCTC
>VYDC01000124.1:5668-8393 GCA_009843585.1 Chloroflexota bacterium
GTGCGGCGGTACACGAGCGTCACGCGCTCGGCGCCGAGTCGCACGGCGGAGCGCACGCAATCCATCGAGGTGTCGCCGCCGCCGACGACGACGGCGTGACGGACCTCGGGCAGGGGCTCGCGCGCCTCCTCCGGCAGCTGCTCCGGAGGGAGGTTGGCCCGCACGAGGAACTCGGTCGCCTCGAAGACGCCCTCCGCATCCTCGTTCGGGATGCGGAGCCGGGCGCCGGCCGGCGCTCCCGTCGCGAGGAAGACGGCGTCGAAGTCGCGCGCCAGCTGCTCGAAGGGGATGTCGCGCCCGATATGGGTGCCGGTGACCACCTCGATACCCAGCTCGCTCAGCTCGCGGAACTTGCGCTCGACCGCCGGCTTGTTCTGCTTGAAGTTGGGGATGCCGTAGAGCAGGATGCCGCCGGGCTCGGGCCAGGCGTCGAACATGACGACGCGGTAGCCGCGCCGGGCCAGGGGCTCGGCGCAGGCGATCCCGGCGGGACCCGTCCCGACGACGGCGACGCTCAGCCCGTTCCGAGGCGCCCGCTCAGGCGGCGGCAGCGTGCCGTGCGTGCGCTGGCGCTCCGTGGCGAAGGTCTCGAGCTTCCCGATGGCGACCGGCGCCGCCTTCTTCCCGACGACGCAGTGCCCTTCGCAGAGGCGCTCCTGCGGGCACAGCCGCCCGCACATCTCGGGGAGCTCGCTGGTCTCCCGGAAGATGTTGGCGGCGCCGTCGATATCCCCCTGCTCCAGCAGCCAGAGCGCTCCGGGGATGTCGTTTCCGACCGGGCACGCCTTCTGGCAGGGCGCGGCGGGGCACTGGATGCACCGCTCCGCCTCCTTCGCGGCGAAGTCGGGATCGAAGAGCGCGTAGACCTCATCCCAGTTGCCGACGCGCTCGCTCGCGGGCTGCTTCTCGGGGAGCTGCGCCGGGATGCGGAGGCGGGCCTTGCGGTCTACCCTTGTGCGGTCTCTGGTCGCGGTGGATTAGCGGTGGTCGGCAGCGGCAGCGGTCGTCTGATCGTCGGCCATGCGCTCGCTCCGCCTCCGGCCGCGGCGGGCGCGCCGCCGCGAGGCACCGGCGTCACGGTACGAGGGTGGCTCAGCCGGCCCGTACGGGAAAGCCCGCGCGCCTAGGCGTGCGCGGCTGCGGGTCGCGTCCGCTCCCCGGCGCTCCCGCGGCACGCCGCGCAGCGTCCGTAGACCTCGAGGCGATGCGCCTCGATCGCATAGCCGGTGCGGCGCGAGAGCTCTCCGAGCAGATCGTCGATGTCGCAGGTGGCGAAGTCGATCACGGCGCCGCAATCGGAGCAGGAGATGTGATGATGGTGGCCCCCGCTCGTGAGCCTGTAGTGGAGGGTGCCGTCGTCGAGCACGACCTGGCAGACGATGTCGAGGTCGAGCATCAGCCGCAGCGTGCGGAAGACGGTCGCCCGCCCGACGCCCGGGGCCGCCGCTGCGAGATCCTCCGCCGTGAACTGGTCGCCGAGCCCGGCCACCGCCGCGAGCAGACGCTGACGGGGCGCGGTCACCCGGTGCCCGGCGCCGAGCAGGCTCTGGACGAACCCTCGCTCCTCCGGCGTGTAGCCCATCGCTGCACCTCCCGCGAACGTGCCGACTGGGGCACGCTGTGCCTTCGATGCTGATGGCGCGTCCGCCTCCCTGTCAATCCGCCGGGGCAGGCCGCACAATGACGGCGTGACGATCCCACGAGCACGTGTGGTGCTCAGGGTGGTGGTGCTGCTCGTCGCCGCGTACATCGCGTGGCAGGCGCGCTTCGCGCTGCTCCCGTTCGCCCTCGGCGGCATCGCCGTCTACATACTCACGCCCCTGGTCGACCGCCTCGCCGCGCTCGTGCCGGTCCGGAGCCACCGCGGGGACGTCGTGCGCCGCGGCGTCGCGGTCCTCGTGCTCTACGTGGTCGTCGGTCTCGTGCTCTTCGGTCTCGGCTTCGCGCTGGTCCCCGTGGCGGCCGATCAGATCGCGCGCTTCGTCGACGAGCTTCCGGATCTGTTGACGGCCGCGCGCCGCGAGCTGAACGAGCTGCTCCGCGAGTACCACGACCGGGTGCCGATCGCCGCGCAGGAACGGATCGGCGGCTACGTGCAGGAGTGGACCGACGCCCTCGCGAGCGGCATCGCCGCGACGGCCCGCGGTTCCCTCGCCTGGCTGACCGGGACGCTGGGGCTCCTGATCGGCTTCCTCGCGATCCCGTTCTGGATGTTCTACGTGCTGCGGGATCGGCACTTCGCCGCGGAGAACTTCCGGCGCTCGATCCCGGCGCCGGCGCAGGCGGACGTCTCCAACGTCCTGCTGATGGTCGACCAGATGATCGGGCGCTACATCCGCGCGCAGATCGTGCTGGGCGTCGTGGTCGGGATCGCGGTCGGAGCCGGCCTGACGCTGATGGGGGTCGAGCTCTCGCTCGCCCTGGGCCTCTTCGCGGGCGTGACGGAGCTGATCCCGATCATCGGGCCCTGGCTCGGGGCCGTGCCGGCGGTCGTCATCGTCGCCGCGACGGAGCCCGACCTCCTTCCCTGGGTCGTGCTGCTCTACGTCGTCGTGCAGCAGCTCGAGAACAACCTGCTCGTGCCGCGCGTGCACGGGCATGCGCTCGATCTGCACCCGGCGATGATCATCCTGCTTCTCGTCGTGGCCGGCTCGGTCTTCGGCTTCATCGGGCTGATCGTGATCGTCCCGCTCGCCGCCATCCTGCGCGAGCTCTTCTGGTACGC
>VYDC01000173.1:0-740 GCA_009843585.1 Chloroflexota bacterium
CGGTGCCTGAGCACCGACCGGTACAAGGGGGGAGCGCCCGCGGGCGCTCCCCCCTCTCTTTGCGCCCGGCCCCCGGGGTGCCGCCGTGTGATGTCGGCCGCCCCGCCCGTGCGCGGGCGTCGCGGCTCCGGCGCGGTCACGAGAGTCAGGCCCGGCCCGCTCGGTGGTGCCCGGGCCGGCTGCCGTGCGGGAGAGGGTCGACGGGCGGGGTGCGCCCCGAACTCGAGCCCCGCCGCGGGCGCAGCGGCCCTCCGGAGGCGCGGAGACGCACGCCGGGAGGCGCCGCGGAGGGGGCGCGCGGCGACGCCGACGCGCGGATCGGCCTCGACCTCGGGAGGTCCGGGCAGATCGCCGATTCGCCGGGCAGCGCGGGTGCCTCGCTCGTCGCTGGCGCGTGTCCACCGACCTCGTTTGCCGGAAGGCCGGGGCGGGCCGGCCGCGTCGACCGGAGTCGTGTCCGGGGCCGGCGTCTTCCCGCGGGGAGCGGATGCGCGCGGGCACGGACGGGAGAGCCTCCGCCGGCCCCCGCGTCGCCCCGCCCTCGGGCGTTTGGCCGGAGGGGAGCGGGGCCGTCTCCTTCGAGAGCCCGCTATAGAGACGGGAAGGCGGCGGGCACCGCCGCCGGACGGGAATCGCCCGGAGGGTTCGCCCGCCGCCCTGCCGTCTCGGGCGGGACGCGCCCGGGCCAGGAGGCCCCGGCGCGTACCCCCGGGCCCAGCCGCCCCTGGCCCCCCCCCGGG
>VYDC01000173.1:750-5536 GCA_009843585.1 Chloroflexota bacterium
TGCTCGGGTGCACGGCGATGAGGATCGTCGCGTCCTTGTAACCGCAGGCCTTGTTCGTGAACAAGCACTCATCGGAGTAGGGAGGCTCCTCGAGGCGGACGAGGTCGAGCACGAGCGCCGGATCGGCGGTGCCCCACATGTATCCGAGCCACGGCTCCTGCCGGTCGTAGCGCCCCTGGAGGTCGGAGAAGAGCGCCTCCTGGGAGCCCGGGCTGATCACCTCGACGTGATCATTGAGCCCGTAGGCCTCGATCTGGGCGATGTTCACGACCTCGCAGGACCAGCCCACCACGCAGCCCACGATGCGGGCCTTGCCGCCGCTGTCGGTGGTGGCGAAGAGGTCCTTGTACTCATCGTCGGCGAGCTGATCGACGGAGGTGAGCCCGGGGTTCGCGTCGGCGATGTACTTGGGAATGACGAAGGCGCTCTGCCAGTCCTCGCCGAGGCTCTTCCCGATCGGGACGACCTGGCCGTTGGCCACGGCCGGATCCCACTGCTCGACCTGGTTGGGGAGCCAGACCTCCATGTTGACGTGGATGTCCCCGTTGAGCAGGCCCTGGAAGTTGGGGAGCGTCCCGCCCAGGATGGCGTCGGTCTCGTACCCGTAGCCGTGCTCGACGATGAACTGCGCGATCCTGTTCTGGACCTGCGCGCTCGTCCAGTTGAGATCCGAGAAGACGATCGTCGGCTTGGCGACCGCCGGCTCGGCCGCGGCCGTTGGCTCCGCCGCCGCGTCGTCGTCGTCGTCGCCGCACGACGCCGCGAATACCGACAGGGCGAACAGCGCCACCAGCGCAAACATCATCCGCCACATGCGCGAACTACTCATAGACGTATCTCCAATCGCAGACTCAGCAACGAGGCCTCACGACGCGCTCTCGCGTTGTCAAGGACGGACGTTGCCTCAAGCCTCACCTGACGTGCCTTGTTCCGAATGTCCGACGGCCCTCCGTCGTCTCTCCTGCCGGTCGCTGATCCCGGGCGCACGCTGAACTATCCCGCTAGCGCCTCCTCCCTTGCCTTGCCGAGCGCCTGGGTGATCCGATCGGTGATGATCGCGAGGATGATGATCGCCAGTCCGCCGATGAGGGCGTTGCCGGGTTCCTGTCGCCCGAGCGCCCTGAGCACGACCTCGCCGAGCCCGCCCGCCCCGACCAGGGAGGCGATCACGACCATCGAGAGCGCGAGCATCGTGGTCTGGTTCACGCCGGCCATGATCGTCGGCGTGGCCATGGGTATCTGGACCTTCACCAGGAGCTGCATGCGGGTCGCGCCGAAGGAGCGGGCCGCCTCGACGGTCTCGGGCGACACCTGCCGGATGCCGAGGTTCGTGAGGCGTATCACCGGCGGGACCGCGTAGATCACCGTGGCCATGACGGCCGGGACGGTGCCGAGACCGAAGAAGAGCAGCGCGGGCACCAGGTAGACGAAGCTCGGCATCGTCTGCGCGCCGTCGAGGAGAGGCCGGCTGAGGCTGTCGACCCACCGGCTCTGGGCACCGAGTACCCCGATGGGGATCCCCGCGACGAGCGAGATGAGGACGGAGACGATGATCAGGGCGAGCGTCTCCATGGAGGCTTCCCAGAGCGTGTCGGGATTGTCGGGGAGCCGGCCCATGAGGCCGACGGCGAGGAGCGCGGCGGCGGCGAAGCCGGCGAGCGCCAACCCCGACGCTCTCCACGACAGCAGGAAGACGGCCAGCACTGCGGCCGGCCAGGGGACCCAGAGCAGGAAGTCCTCGATCCAGACCAGCAGCTGCAGGACGGCGTCGCTGAAGCCGTCGAAGAGCCAGTCCATGTTGGTGGTGAGCCAGTCGACGAAGGCGTCGACCTCGGCGCCTATCGGCCGCCCCCAGGCCGCGGGGAAGCCCATCCCCGTCTCCCAGATCGCCGCACTGGCGGCGCCGACGCCCACCACGGAGACGACGAAGATGGCGAGCCACGGGACGAGACCGATCGCGGCGAGATCGGGGATCCGCGCCTGAAGAGCCGCGCCGAACGCGACGACGGCGCGAGGCGAGAGTCCGCTCGCCCGCTCCGTGCCGTCCGGGACGGTTCTATCCACCTGCGTGCATCCCTACCTCCGCGCTCCCGCGCTCCGGTGAGGGAGCGCGCGGCGAGCCCTCCGTACTAGTCGGTCGTCGAGATCGTCTCGGCGAGCGTGCTCCTGTCGACGACGCCGCGGAGCCTCCCCAGCGGGCCCACGACCGGCACGGGGGGCTCGCTCGCCATCGAGATCGGGATGAGCTCCTCCAGCGTGAGGTCGAGGGGGACCGGGGCCGGACCGTCGCCGGGGTGCCGGTCGACGTGATCGCCGACCGTTGAGGCGCCGCCCTCGCGGGCCTCGCGCGCCCGCTCCGCGGTCAGGAGCCCGAGGTAGGTCCGGTCGTGATCGAGCACCATCGCGCACTCCACGCCGCCGCTCTCGATCGCGGCGCACGCCTCCTCGGGCGCCTGGTCGGCGAGCACCACGCAGGGAGCGTCGACCATCACGTGACGCGCCGTCAGGATCGACTCCCGGCGCACGTCCTGGGTGAACTCGGCGACGTACTCGTCCTCGGGCCGGAGCACGATGTCCTCGGGCTCCCCGATCTGCACGATCGACCCGTCTCGCATGATCGCGATGCGGTCGCCGAGGCGGAGCGCCTCGGCGAGATCGTGGGTGATGAAGACGATCGTCTTGTGGAGCTCCTGCTGGATGCGGATCAGCTCGTCCTGCATGTGCCGGCGGATGAGCGGGTCGAGACCGCTGAACGGCTCGTCGAGCAGCAGGATCTCCGGATCCACGGCGAGCGCGCGGGCAAGCCCCACGCGCTGCTGCATGCCGCCGCTCAGCTCGCGCGGGTAGGCGGCCTCCCAGCCGTCCAGGCCCACCATGTCGAGCATCTCCTGCGTCTTCTGGTAGCGCTCCTCCTTCGGGACGCCGCGGACCTCGAGGCCCCACGCCGCGTTGTCCATCACCGAGCGGTGCGGCAGCAGGCCGTACTGCTGGAAGACCATGGCGATCTTGCTTCGCCTGAACTCCCTCAAGCCGTCGCTGTCCGCCTCGATGATGTCGGTCCCGTCGACGACGACGCCGCCGGCGGTCGGCTCGATCAGCCGGATCAGGCAGCGGATCAGCGTGGACTTGCCGCTCCCGGAGAGCCCCATGACGACGAACGTCTCGCCGTGGCCGACGTCGAAGCTCACGTCCTGCTGGCCCGCCACCAGCCCCAGGCTCTCCTGGAGCTGCTGCTTCCCGAGCCCCGCGTTCTCCGTGGCGAGAGCGCGGAGCGGGTTCTTGCCGAAGACCTTCCAGAGATTGCGGACCGAGATCGCGGTCGCGCCGGAGTCGCCGCCGTCGGGGCCGGCGGGGGTGCCTGTATCCGCGGGCGTCTCCATCAGCGCGTACCCTCCGGCGCGTCGCCCGCCCTCCGCGCTGCCCGATAGCACGCGAAGCTTGTACGCGGCGGCATCACGCGGAAGGGTCGATTAGCGCGGCCCAAACCCTAGCACAGGACGCGATCCGGCTGCCGCCGCCGGAGGCCCGAAACCCGCAGATCGGGCGAAAGCGCCGCCCGCTCCGGCGCCGTCACCCCGCCGCGCCCGGCCGCGGGGTCTCCGATACGATGGGGCCATGCCCGCCGTGCTCGGGATCGACGCCGCGTGGACGCCCACGGAGCCGAGCGGGGTCGCGCTCCTGGTGGGGGGCGGCGACGGCGGGTGGCGCCAGGCCGCCGTCGCCCCGAGCTACGGCTCCTTCATCGCCCTCGCCCGGGGGATCCCCGTCGACTGGCGGGAACGGCCGGCCGCCTCCCGGCCCGACGCCGCGGCGCTGCTCGACGCGGCACGCTCGCTCGCCGCGGTGGATGTCGACGTCGTCGCGGTCGACATGCCGCTTTCGACACTCCCCCTCACGGCGCGGCGCCGCGCGGACGCGGCCGTCTCGCGGGCCTTCGGCGCCCGCGGCGCATCCACGCACTCCCCCTCCGCCGTTCGGCCGGGGCCGCTGGCCGACTCTCTGCGCCGCGGGTTCGGCGGACGCGGCTACCCGCTCGCGACCGAGGCCACCGGCTGCGGCGCGGCGCCGGCTCTGATCGAGGTCTACCCGCACGCCTCGCTGCTCGCGCTCACCGGCGCGCCGTACCGCCTCCCCTACAAGGTCTCGCGCAGCCTGCGCTACCACCCGGGGACGACGGTCCGCGAGCGGGTCCGCCGCCTGCGCGGTGAGATCGCCTCACTGCTCGCGAGCCTCGGCGGACGGATCGCCGGGGTGGACCTGACGCTGCCCCCGGCGGGCGAGATCCCCTCGCTCCGGGCCCTCAAGAGACACGAGGACGCCCTCGACGCCCTGGTCTGCGCCTGGTCGGCCGCGTGCTACCTGCAGGGGGAGGCCCTCCCCTACGGGGACCGCACCGCCGCCATCTGGGTGCCGCGCCCGGGGCGCGACCCGGCGGGCCGGGCGGGTGCGGCGTGACCCTCACCGTGGTGGCGGGCGGCCCGGCGTCCGGGAAGACGCGCCGACTCCTCGGGCGCGCGGAGCGCCGCTACCGCGCGGATCCCTTCTCAGAGACCCTCGTCGTCGTCCCGACGGCGCGCCACGGCGACCAGTTCCGCCGCCGCCTCGTCGAGCGCACGGGCGTGGCGCTCGCGCTGCGCGTCGCGACCGTGGCGCAGCTCTCGCGGGAGCTCGCTCCCCGGGCGGGCGTGATCGAGCGCCCCGTCGCCGTCGAGCTGGTGGCGCGCGCGACCGCGTCGGAGGTCGCGGCCGGCCCGGCCTCCTACTTCGCCCCGATCGCGGATGCGCC
>VYDC01000173.1:5546-6659 GCA_009843585.1 Chloroflexota bacterium
CGCCGGGACTGGTGCGCGTGGTCGAGCGCGCCGTCGGCGAGCTCCTGGGGGAGGGCGTGGCTCCGGAGGAGCTCCGCGCCGCGGCGGGCACGGAGCCGCTGCGGGCGCTGGCGGCCATCTACGCCGCCGTCGTCTCCGAGCTCGGCGAGCGGGGCTGGACCCACCCCGCGGCGGCGCCGCTGGCGGCGGCACGGTCCCCCGCCGCCGTCCCGCCGCTCGTCCTGGTCGACGGCTTCGGCTTCCTCCGGGCCGTCGAGCTGGAGCTGGTGGCGGCGCTTGCGCGGGACTCCGAGGTCGTGCTGGCGCTCGACCCCGGGTCCGGGGCCCGCGCCGAGCACACCCTCCGGGAGCTCCGTGCGCGCCTCCCCGGCGCGCTCGTCGAGCAGGCGCCGGGCGGCGCCGGCGGGCCCGAGATCCGCAGCGGCCTCGCGACCGACCGCGAGGATCAGCTCCGCGGCATCGCGCGCGAGATCAAGGACCTGCTGACGCGCGAGCGCTCGCTGCGGCCGTCGGACTGCGCCGTCGCCTTCCGGCGCCTCGGCCCCCACCTCGCGCTCGCCCGCGAGGTCTTCTCCGAGTACGACCTCCCGCTCGATCCCGCCGCGGGGGAGCCGCTCGCCCGGCGTCCCTTCGGCGTCTTCGCGCGGCGCCTGCTCCGGCTCGGCGTCGACGGCTGGCGGCTGCGCGACCTCGCGGCGCTGCTGCGGAGCGACTTCGTCGATCTCCGCCGCTGGGGCCTCCGCCGGGGAGACGTCGGCGACATCATGAGGTTCGGCCGCCGCCAGAGCCTCTGGTCCGGCCCCGACGCCCTCGGGCGCATCGCCACGGGCCTCGACCGCGCGGGGCCTCGGGGCGTGCGCGCGGGCGGCGGGCTCCGGACCGCGCTTTCAGAGCTCGGACCGCTGCTCGACCCGGGCCCGGCGACCCCCGGCGAGAGGGCGCGGCACCTCGACCGGGCGCTCTTCTCACCGGGCGGCGTCGTCCCGGCCGCCGCGCGGGATCTCGCCGCCGCCTCCGTCGACATCGATGCCTTCCGCGGGGAGCTCCGCTCGCTCGGGGCGACCGAGGCGGCGCTCGGCTTCCCCGCCGAGTCCGCCGCCCACATCCCCCGGC
>VYDC01000173.1:6669-8385 GCA_009843585.1 Chloroflexota bacterium
CTCGTGGAGGGTCAGTTCCCGGCGCCGCGTCTCTCCGGCGATCTGCTCGACGAGGCGGCCAGGGAGCATCTCGCCGAGGGGGGGCTCGCGCTCCCGCCGCGGGCGCGCGCCTCGGAGGACGAGCTCTGGCGCTCCGCGAGGTCGCGCTCCTCGGGCCGCTTCAGCGCGTGGCGCACCAGGCTCGGCGAGGACGGGCGGCCCGCCGCGGGCTCCTACTACCTCCAGACGCTCGGACGGGAGCTCCCGGAGCGCGTCGCGCCGCTCTCAGCCGAGCAGGCGGCCTCCCGCCGCGAGCTCGCCATCTCCGTGACCGCCGCCTGGGCCCGGGGCGAGACGAGGCGCCCCGGCGGCTACGCGCCGTGGCCCCTCGTCCGCGCGGCGGCCCCCGTCGAGCAGCGGCGCCGCTCCTTCGAAGACGCCGGCGCCTTCGAGGGGCGCCTCGCGCCGGGCGGCGTGCTGTGGCTCACCGGGGCGGAGGCGCAGTGGAGCGCGAGCCGCCTCGAGACCTACCAGCTCTGCCCGTTCCAGTTCTTCGGCCGCTACGCGCTCAGGCTCTACGAGCCCGACGAGGAGCTCGAGGCCGCCGACGCGGCGACCCGCGGCACCGTCGTCCACGAGATCCTGCAGGCGGTGGTCGAGCCGCTGGCGAAGGCGGGGCGCCCGCTCTCGGCGGAGACGCTCGACGGGTCGCTCGCGCGGCTCGGCGAGCTGGCGCCAGGGATGTGGGAGGGGGCGCCGGCGCGCCACGGATTCGGGAGGGCGGCGCTGTGGCGTCTCGACGGGGAGCGCGTGCTCGCCCAGCTCGAGGGGCTGCTCCGCTCCGAGGCCGCGTGGAACGACGAGCACGGCGTCACGCGGGTGGTGGGGACCGAGCTCGAGCTCACCGGCTCGCTCGGCGGCGACCCCCCGCTCGCGCTCGGGGCGCACGTCGACCGGCTCGACGAGGGCGAGGGATTCGTCTCCGTCGTCGACTACAAGAGCGGCGGCGAGATCTCGAGGCGCGACGTCGAGTCGGGCCGCCGGCTCCAGCTCCAGGTCTACGCGGAGCTCGCGCGCCAGCATCGCGGCGCCCCGCGCGTCCTCGCGCGCTACGCCTACCTGCGCCCGCAGGAGAGCCCCTGGCACCTCGACAGCGCCGAGGCCGGCGACGAGCCGATCCTCACGGGGGCCGCCGAGGCCGCGCTCGAGGTGAGGGAGCGCGTCCGGGGCGGCTCGTTCCAGGTGCGGCCCGAGGTCCCCGTCTGCCCGCGCTACTGCGCCTTCCAGCACGGCTGCCGCGTCAACCAGTTCAGCCGGTCGAAGCAATGGAGTTGACCGCCGAGCAGGCCGCCGTCGTCGCGGCGCGGGGCTCCGACGTCGTCGTCACCGCCGGGGCGGGGAGCGGGAAGACGCGCGTGCTCGTCGAGCACTTCATCGGCCTGCTCGCCGATCACGCCCTCCCCGAGGTGGTCGCCGTGACCTTCACCGAGGCGGCCGCCGCGGAGATGCGGGAGCGGGTGCGCCGGGAGGTGCTGACGCGGCCGGAGCTCTCGGCGCACCGCGCCGATCTCGACCGCGCCGCGATCGGCACCATCCACTCGCTCTGCCTCAGGCTCCTCCGCGAGCATCCGGTCGAGGCGGGGGGGGTCCCCGCGGAGGCCGGGTGCGCGGGGGGGGGCCGGGGGCAGCGGGGGTGGGTTGTGCCGGTCGCGGCGCGGGCGGGGTCGGCGCGGGGCG
>VYDC01000031.1:0-1033 GCA_009843585.1 Chloroflexota bacterium
TACAGCGAGATCGCCGGCCGCATCATCGCCGCGCTGGAGCGCGGCACCGTGCCCTGGCGCACGCCCTGGCACGCGCGCGGGCACAGAAACGCCCGCTCCCGCCGCCCCTACCGCGGCATCAACACCCTCGTCCTCCAGACCGCCGCCCTCGAGCACGGCTGGAGCGACCCGCGCTGGCTCACCTACCGCCAGGCCGAAGCCTCCGGCGGGCACGTCCGGCGCGGCGAGCACGGCACCCGCGTCGTGCTCTGGAAGTGGCTGGAGAAGCCCGACCCGGAGGACCCGGAGCAGATGAGGCGCTTCCCGCTCATCCGGCTCTACTCCGTCTTCAACGTCGCCCAGTGCGAGGGGCTCCGGCTCCCGCGGCAGGCGGAGGAGCGCTGCTTCGACCCCCTCGAGCGGGCGGAGGCGGTGATCGCGGGCTACCGCGAGGGGCCGACGGTCCACCACGACTCCGAGAGCGCCTACTACGTCCCGGAGCGGGACGAGGTGCACATCCCCGAGCGCGCCCGGTTCACGGACGCGCACGGCTACTACGCGACGCTCTTCCACGAGCTCGCCCACTCCACCGGCCACCCGAGCCGCCTCGCCCGCGAGGGCTACCGGACGGCGGCGCGCTTCGGCTCCGAGCGCTACTCGCGCGAGGAGCTGGTGGCGGAGTTCGCCGCCGCCTTCCTCGGGAGCGAGGCCGGCATCGACCCCTCGCGAGTCGAGCAGTCGGCGGCGTACATCGCCTCCTGGCTGCGCGTGCTCGATGACGATCGGCGACTGGTCGTCGTCGCCGCCGCGCAGGGGCAACGCGCCGCCGACCACATCCTCGGGCGGGAGCCCGTCACCCGCGAGGAAGGGCCGCCGGAACGGGCGTGACCCTGACGGGGGATGGCGCGGGGCGATGTGGGCGGCCCCGCGCCATCGTGCCCATAAGACAGCGGAGCGGAAGGGAGAGACCTGATGCCAGCGGGGATCATCCACTGGGAGGTCACGGATGCCGGCCGGAAGACGCGATCGAGGCCATCTAGAACCCGGGGGATGG
>VYDC01000031.1:1043-7859 GCA_009843585.1 Chloroflexota bacterium
ACATGGGCCGCCCCGAGCCGTCCGTGCCCACAAGACAGCCCGATCGAGAGAGGAGGCTCCGATGCCGACGCGAGGCAAGCCTGCCGGAGGCGCTGCGTGAGGCGCTCGGCGCCCTCAGCGACGGAGAGCCGCTCGCGGGGGGGCTCGAGCGATGATCCCCGCCGGGTTCGCCGTTGGCGTCGGCTCGTCCGAAACAGTCACCGACCCGGGCGTATGCTGGACCGGGCGCCTCCTGGCGACTCCGCCGAGGGAGGCACTCCGAGGTCGCCGGCGCGGGGCCCGCCATACCTCCGGGCCGGTCCACGGGAGAGGACGACGCGATTCGCTCCCCGACCCCCGGTGCTGATCCGCAGAAGGGCCGGACGCGCGACCTGCTCAGTCGCGACCGCCCTAGCAGGGAGAAGCGAGATGATCCCCACGATTGAAGAGCGGGCGGACGAACTGAAGCGTCTCTGCCTCGCCTACGGTGTGCAGCGGCTCGACCTCTTCGGGTCGGCCTCGACGGCCTGTACGACGCGGATGAGGGCGACCTCGACTCTCTCGTCGAGTTCGGGCCAGCGGCCCTCGAGGCACACGCGGCGCATACTTCGGGCTACTGGAAGCTCTGAGCAGACTCTTCGGGCGGCCTGTGGACCTGGCTGGTCGCGGCTCCATCGACCAGGGCGCGTTGCCGGTATCGTACACTTGTTCTCACACGAAGAGCTCAGCATCGCGGACTTGGGGCAGCCGCCGCTGCCGCGATGGCCGAGGGAAGCGCGAGGGTGTGCGCCGGAGAGGCGACATGGTCGAGCGGGCGATGAGCAGGGGAGAAGTGCTGGCGCTACTGCGTGAGCACAAGCCGGTGCTCGCAGAGCGCTTCGGCGTCGGTGACCTGGCGCTCTTTGGTTCCACCGCACGGGACGAGTCGGGGCCCGGCAGCGACATCGATATCCTCGTCACGCTTCCGGGCGCTCGCGGCTGGGGCGGCTACGGGCAGGTCCTGCGATACCTAGAGAGCCTGTTCGGCTGTGCCGTCGATCTGGTCGTGGAGACCGAGGTCCGGGGCGAGCTGCGGCCCTACATCGAGGCAGATGCCGAATACGTCTGAGGGACGATGGGATGTCTACGTCCGGGACATGCTCGATGCCTGTGCGCGGATCGCCGACTACACCGCCGGGCTCGACCGCGAGGCTTTCATGGGCGCACGGGCGCTCTACGATGCAACGCTATGGAACATCGCGGTGCTGGGGGAGGCGGCCGGCAACGTCCCCGACATCGTCCAGCGGACTCACCCTGAGATTCCCTGGACGGACATAACAGCCACTCGCCACCGAATCGTGCACGGCTACGGCACCATCCGTGATCAAGTCGTCTGGGAGATCGTCAGGAGCGACGTCCCCGCGCTGATCCCTCAACTGCGGGAATTGCTCGAGGAGGCCGCGCGCCAGGACGATGCACATGCCACGTAGTGCATCAGCGGCACGCCCGCTGCCCCCAACCGATCGGACGCGCTCGTGGTGATCGAGGTGTTCGCGTCCGTCTGACGCGTATGGTCTCGAGAGGCTTGGGCACTTCTAGCACGGGTGGGTTACCCGTCGCCGCGGCGCCACCCCCGACGCTCAGTCTCGCGCGTCCACTGCCTGCGCAATCGCAGCCGCGAAGCGCTCGTCGCCGAGGTCCTCCAGGCGCCACACCACGCCGGGCGCCTGGGGTAGCTCGACCTCGCCGCTCGTCTCGCCGTGGCGCATGGGGCCGGGGATCTGGAATGAGGCGAGATCCAGCCGGAAGCCCGCGCCGTGGGCCTTGAGCAGCGCCTCCTTCATGGTCCAGAGCCGGAAGAACAGGTGAAGTCGCTCGGCGCCCTGCTTCGACTCCATCTCGGCCCGCTCTTGGTCCCCGAGAGCGGCATCGACGAGGAGATCGAGCCTGCGGCGGTCCGCGCGTTCCTCGACGTCCACACCCAGCCGTCCTTCGGGTGCGATCGCGATCAGGCCGTGCTTGCCGCCGTGGCTGGCGCTGAAGCTGATGGCGGCGGGCTGGTCCCGCACCATCGCGAACGGCTTGCCATACGGCAGGATCTCAAACGCCAGTTCGTCGTTCCCGCACGCGAGCTCGCGGCAGAGGACGGCGCGGAGAGCGGCCCGCATCAGGACGAACCGCCGCCGGGCCGGGGCGTACTCAAACCGGCGCCAGCGGCTCAGCTCCCCCTCGTCCAGAGAGGTCAGCGCCGCCCGTTCGCGCTCGGGGTCCGGGGCGAGGTCGACGTGCAGGACCGTCGCAGGGCCGACGGTCTTGAAGTGCTGCCACCACGGCGCGGGAGCAGCGGGCACGGAACCGGCGCGGTCCCGCCGCCGGGAGTCCCCCGGCGACCGCGACGGGTCAGGACACGTTGGCGTCGAGGTACTGGAGCAGGCCCCGCGGCGTGAGCAGGTCGTCGCAGTCGCCTGCGGTGATCGACACGCCGAAGTGGTCGTTGACGAGCCTCAGGAAGGCGATGATGTCGGCCGACGGGACGCCCGCGTCTGAGATGTCGCGATCCAGATTCAGCGGGTCACCCGCGTTTCGCCCCTCGATCTCCAGGTTGTCGTCGATCAGCTTGATCAGTCGTTCCTCGTTCGTCGCCACCACCATGACCCATCTACGGCGTGCACCCGCACGACCGACTCTGCTCACCGCGTCTTGACGGTCGGGACGGTACCACGCGGTCGACGGCATCTTCAATCTCAGCCGCGGCGCCCAGAGTCCTCTCGAGTTGCCTGACCTCGCTGCCCGCCTCAGCCACGATCTGGTTCGCTCCCGCGACACGAGCGGCAAGGCCGATATGCTGTTGCTGGAAACTCATGGGCTGGTGGACCTCCGGGAGCGCGTGGAACTGCACCACTGACCGATAGGTGGCCCGTCCCCCCTTGCGACGGGCACGCCGTAGGCCTCAGCATTGCGAGGTGATGACCATGAAGACGCTGGACAGGATCACCATCGATCCCGAGGTGATGGGCGGTAAGGCCTGCATACGCGAGTTGCGGGTCACCGTGGGGACCGTGGTCGGGCTGCTGGCTGCTGGCCGCTCGGCTGCGGAGATCCTCGGCGCCTATCCCTACCTTGAACGCGAGGACATCGACCAGGCCTTGGCCTACGCGGTCTGGAGGCTGGAGGAACACGAGGTCCCCCTCTCGGCGCCGTGAGGCCGAAGCTCCTCCTCGACATGAACCTGTCGCCCGAGTGGGTGCCCACGCTGCAGGCACAGGGGTAGGAGGCAGTGCACTGGTCCGCTGTCGGCAACCCGCGCGCCACCGACAAAGAGATCATGGACTGGGCCGCCGCCAACCACCACGTTGTGTTCACGCACGACCTCGACTTCGGCACCATGCTCGCGCTCTCGCACGAAGCCGGCCCGAGCGTGCGTCAGGTCCGAGCGCAGAACGTCCTGCCGGACCATCTGGGCGCTGCGGTCGTAGTCGCGTTGGGTCAGCATGAGGCAGACCTGTCGTCTGGAGCCCTCGTCGTGGTCGACGAAGGCCGTAGCAGGGTCCGGGTCTTGCCGATCTGAGGGCGCAGCTCTCGGGCCAGGGTGTCTCTCACCGCCCTCTGAGCGCGGGGGGCACCGACCGTACCCGCACGGGAGAGCCGATGGACTCCGCTTGACCGGATAGTCCAGCCCGCCCCGTCCCCCAGCGCAAGCGGGCACGCGACGGACCGGGCACGGCCCGTTCCGGCTGAAGGAGGGGGCGCTGCTCGTCGCCCGCGAGGTCGGCCGCGATGCCTACGAGTGCCGGCCGCTGCAGCCTCTGACCCGGGTCGAAGTGGCTGCGGCGGGTGCTCGTGGCCGGGAGGCGCAGGGCCGACTGATGGCCGTGGAGTATCTCCTGCCGTGCATGCGCAGAAGGCGAGCCAACGTAGTCGCGCAGCCAACTGACGGAGACGAGCGTGCGGCGGGTTCCGTTAGAACTGGTCGAGCAGGATGGAGTTGCCATCCGGGTCTTCGATGACGATGTGCGCGGGGCCCTCGTCCGCGGAGGCCGGGAGCGCTACCGCGGGGTCCTGGCCGTCCGGCATCTCGTGCATCAGCTCGGTCTCGAGGCCGCGCTCGGCGAGGCGGCGGCGCACGGCGCGCACGTCGGGCGGATTGAAGGTCAGGATGTTGCCCTCGAACATGCCCTCGAAGAGGCCGATCATCGCGCCGCCCTGGCGCATCATCATCCAGCGCTCGCCGCCGCCCAGAGGCTCGAAGCCGAGCTGCTCGTAGAACGCCTGCGAGACCGCGAGGTCGCGCACGGAGAGGCTCACCGAGAAGTAACCTAGGTTGGGGTCGCCCGCGGGGGGCGGCTCGGGCGGTTCTGGTGGCGCGCCGTCCCCCGCAGCGCTGTCTGCGTCGGACATGGTCAGACCCCCGGGGAACAGGCGCAGGAGGCGCAGGTCGCTGGCGTAGGGAGTGTCGCACGGGTAGCGGGTGCGGGCCACGCGACGCGACGGCGCTGGTACCCCCGACGGCGTGCGCCGCCGCGGCAGCGGCTTGAAGTGCCGCGTCGACCTGCAGCTGTGCGGCGCCCACCAGCAGGGGATTGCCGGCGGCCGCTTCCTCCTTCGCGACGGGTACGCCTGCGGGAGACTCCGGCGGATTCGGATGACTGGGCCGTGCGCCGCCGTCAGCAGCCCCGGCGGTGCGGCAGTCTGAAAGGTATCGGGGCGGCAGAATGGAAGGTACGTGCTCGCTCACCGACGGTAGGCGCGATAGGCACAGGACGGACCCGGCGCGCTCGAGCACGCCGCACGCCATGCGGGCCTCCCGCGCCTCCTGCGCGACCGCGCCGGCGACGAGGAGCACCGCGTCCAGCATCCACGGCCGCTCCCGGGGCGGTCGTCCGTCCGCTGCCGCGGCGCCGGACGCGGTCCTCCCCTACGAGCCGGCGTCGGGGTCGTAGCCCTCCACCACCATCGTCCGCGAGCGCATGGACCGCTCGCGCAGGCCCTCGAGCGCGGCGTACTCGGGCGAGCTCATGAAGCCGCGCGCCCGCTCGAAGCTCTCGAACTCGACGATCACGATTCCGCGGGGCGTCCAGTCGCCCTCCGTGACCTCGACGGCTCCGCCGCGCGCCAGGAACCTGCCGCCGTGCGCCGCGATCGCCTCCGCGATCCGCGGCGCGAACTCGGCGAACGCCTCCCGGTTGAGGACCTCCCTGTCAACCAGCACGTACCCCTTCATGGGCAGCGACTCCTCTCCTGAGCGCCTGCGCGGGCCCGCGCCTGCCTACCGCGGACGCGAGCCCTCGATCTCCACCGTCACGATGTCGATCCCGTAGTACTTCCGGTGGCGGACGGAGGAGGCGTAGTGGCGCAGCAGGCGGAACGCGATGTCGCCGACCTCCGGCGTCTCCGCCTGCTCGCTGATGTAGGCGATGCGGTCCTCGATGTTCTCCTCGGTGAAGAGCGCCAGGAACTCGAGCTCGACCGTCCCGGCCCCGGGACGGGCGATGAGGAGAAGGCGCGGCGGCGCGTCTCCCTCGTAGTCGTCGCGCAGCTGCAGCATGCTGGAGAGCGTCTCCTCGCCCGCGGCGCACAACCGGTCGGCCGACGCCTGGTCCCACCCCATGCCGGAGGCGAGCCGGCGGAGGAAGGCCTCGACGCCCGGGAAGGACGAGGCGTCGAGCGTGGTTTCCAGGCGCCTGCTGCGGGAGCCCGCCACCTCGAGGACGCCGGTCATCAGCACCGCGACCAGCACCCCCGCGACGACGCTGTTCCCGAGCGCGACGCCCCAGGCGCCGCCGATGAGCTCCGCGACGATGTTCTGGTTCTGGAGCCCGATCGCGACCGAGAGCGAGACGCCGACGATGAAGGCGCGCTGCTGGCTGAGCCCGTCCCGGAAGACGCTGCGCATCCCCTCGACGAAGAGCATCCCCATGATGATCAGGAGCAGCGCGCCGGTGACCGGCCGGGGGATCGTCGCGAGCGCGCCGACCACCTTCGGCAGCAGTGCCAGCCCGATCGCCAGCACGCCGACGGCCGCCCCGGCACGCCTCGCGGCGACCCCGGTGAAGGCGACCAGCGAGATCGACGTCGGCAGGTAGATGGCGAGCGGCGGCGTCCCCGCTACTCCCGAGAGCAGGATCGCCGCGCCGCCGGCGTTCATCGTCCCCTGCACGGAGCGGAAGTCGATGCTGCGGGGCGTCCGCCGGGAGACCTGCTGGATCACCGCTCCCTCGCTGCTGCCCCGGACCGCGACCACCGCGCTCACGACCAGGAAGACGAGCAGCAGCGCCCCGAAGGCCGGATCGGTGACCGGGGCGAAGCCCGGCCAGGCGGAGAACTCCGGGAGGTCGAGCCAACGGGCATCGAGCGCCGGCTGGACGTCGTAGACACCGAGCGGCACGGAGACAACGCAGCCCGCGACGATCGCCAGGGGGATCGCCCAGAGGCGCCACAGCCCCGCGCCGCGCAGCATCAGGAGCGCGGCGGCGCCCAGAGTCGCCGCCCCCACCGCCGCACCGGACTCGGGAGCTGCGCCGGCGGGGACGTCGTCGAGCCGGCCGACGGCGATCGGCATGGCGGAGACGGCGATCATCATGAAGGCGACCCCGGCGACCACGGGCGTGATCAGCCGCCGGAGCCGCGCGAGCCAGGCGGCGACGACGAACTGGAGCAGCGAGGAGGCGACGACGAGGCTCGCCATGAGCGCCAGCCCGCCCTCGTCCACCGCCAGCACGCAGACCGCGAGGAAGGGGACGCCGGGGCCCATCAGCAGCAGGTGCCCGGATCCGACGCGGCCGAACCTTGCCGCCTGGAGCGCCGTCGCGGCCCCGGCGACGAGCAGCCCGGCGAAGATCGCCCAGGTGAGGTAGGCAC
>VYDC01000031.1:7869-8369 GCA_009843585.1 Chloroflexota bacterium
GACCATCACGGTGTTCGACACGAGGAGGACCGCGCCCTGCCCCGCGACTATCAGCGTCGGCAGCGGCGGCGGCTCGTCCTCCGGCTCGTAGCGGATGTGCTCGTTGGCGAGCACCTAGTCGCTCCGCCGGCGCGGTCGCCCGGGCGGGGAGCCGGGGTGGCGCGCGCCGAGGCGGCGACTCCGCGCGCGCCCCGTCGGGCTCGGCGGCGGGCTGATCGTCGGTGCGACGCCCAGGGGGGCCACCTCTCGCTGCGCATCCTTCCCGCCGACTGTACACCGCACGCGCGGTCCTCCTTGCTGGTCGGCCGTTCGGTGTCGAGTCATCGTGACGCCCAGGCCCGACGGGGGTGCCGTCGCCGGCGAGCCGGGGGCCGACCTCTCCGCCACGAGGCAGCGCCGCCCTCAGGGGCGGCACTGTCGCGTTCGCGGCACCCTGAGAGGGCCGCTAGGCGAAGCCGCGTTCCTCGAGGAACTGGATGGTGAGGGCCACGCACTGCTCG
>VYDC01000091.1 GCA_009843585.1 Chloroflexota bacterium
CCGCCCCCCTCCCGACGATCGGCGCGGCCCGCGGGTCCGCCCCGCGCGCGGCGCGCCGAGGGGAGGCTAGCGCAGCACCGGGATGCGTGCAGGCGCCCGCGCGGCGCGTGACCCTACCAGGAGTTGAGGAGGTTCCGGTGCGTGCTCCACACCGTCGTCTTGACGACGAGGCAGTCCTCGGAGAGCACCCACGGATCGATCTCCCCCCGGATGACCCAGCCGGTCTCGTGCTCCGCGATGTGCGCGCAGTAGGCGAGATCGAGGATCTCCCGCTGCACCTCGCGGTAGCCGGCGGCCTGCCGCTCACGCTCCGAGCCCGCGACCGCCTCGACGCGCCGCGCGAGCTCGGCGTCCCGGAGGACGAGCCCGCCGTGGATGCCCATGGGCGGGTCGTAGTCGTGCCCGAGGTCGTAGCGCGCCTCCGTCAGCGCGTGGCCGCAGTCGTGGAGGAACCACATCGGCGGCCTGCCGCCGATGGCGGCCATGGGGTCGGGCCAGCGGAGCAGCCGGGCCTCCGCGCGCACGCCGATCCCGGCGAGGGCCGGGAGCGCCAGCTCGGCGAAGCGCAGCGATTCGTACGTCGGGTCGATGTAGAGCTCGGTCTCGACGCCGTCCGGGTAGCCGCTCGCCGCCACGAGGTCGCGCGCCCGCTCCAGGTCGGTGTCGTACGCCCACAGATCGGGGGCGTGGTGCCGGGAGACGCTCGTGACCGGGCTCCGGCTCTGCCGCGCGTAGCCGTGGTAGACGCGGTCGAGGATGAGCTCGTAGGGGAGGGCGTGGCAGACGGCCCGCCGGAGAAGCGGGTCGTCGAAGGGGGGAGCCGTGAAGTCGAACTGGAGGGTCGAGTGGTTCGCGCGCACGCGGTGGATGGAGTACTCGGGGCGCCGCTCGAAGCGCGCCAGCTCCTCCGGGTAGAGGCCGACGAGGAGGTTCGCGTCGCCGTGCTCGACCATCCGGAGCGCCTGCTCGCGCGTCTCCACCCCCACCTGCGCGAGCGAGTCGATGCCGGGCCGGCCGGCCCAGTACTCGTCGCGGGCGCGCAGCTCGAGGACGTCCCCCTCCTGGCTCTCGAGCGCGAAGGCCCCGAAGCCGGCGGGGTGGCGCGCGAGCCACGCCGTCGCCCAGGGGTCCTCCGAGGTCGCGTGCCGGCGCGCCTCCGTCGAGTCGAAGACCTGGTTCGTCGAGAAGATCAGGTACTGCGGGAACTCCGGATTGGGCCGCCTCAGCGTGAAGCGCAGCGTGCGCTCGTCCAGGACGTCCACGTCGCTCGCCTCGGCGACGCCGGCCATCCGCCGCGAGCGCCAGCGCCCCACCCGCCTCAGCGCGTAGGCGCGCTCCCAGCTCCAGCGCACGTCCTCGGCGGTGAGCGCGTGGCCGTGGTGGCTGAGCACCCCCTCCCGGAGCCGGACCGTCCAGCGGCGCGCGTCGTCCGAGCCCTCCCAGCGCTCGGCGAGCCGGGGGAGGAGCTCTGACGCCACCGGCCGGCGCACCCCGTCCCGGTCGACCGCGATGCTCGGGCTCGTGAGCGGCTCGTAGGCCGTGTGCATCGTGTGGTTCTGCGCCACGTGCGCGCCGTCGGTGTCCCAGGCGTCGCGCACGGCTCCGAGCGAGTGCGGCATCACCAGCCGCGTGCGGGAGGGGGCGAGAGGCACGTTAGTCCCCCTCCCAGCGCATCTCGGCGAAGGGGAGCCGGTTGTCCGGGTACCAGCGGTAGCCCTCGAGCTCTGCGACGTGCGCCACGTAGAAGCGGATGTCGCAGAGGGGGATCAGCACGGCGTCGGCGTTGTGCAGCCGCTGGAGGCGGCGCGCCGCCTCCTCCCACGGCCGGCCGTGGCCGGCCTCGACCAGGTGGCGCAGCGCCGCGAAGAACTCCTCGTTCTCGTAGTGGAAGGGGAAGAGGCGCATGCGGCCGGGCCCCCAGTCGTGGACGTAGGCGTAGTTCGGGTCGGAGACGCGCATCCCGCGGCCCTCGGGGAACCCGCGCAGCATGATGGGAGCGGCGTTGCCGCCCCGGATCTCGCCCGCCAGGTCGGCGCTGTCGAGCGTGAGCCGCACGCCGATCCGGGAGAGCCCGTCGGCGACCACCTCGGCGACGGCGTCGAAGCCGTCGGAGGGGAGCACGCGCAGGGTGGTCTCGAACCCCCCCGCCCCCTTCGAGGCGGCGAGCAGCTCGCGCGCCCGCGCCACGTCCTCCTCGTAGGGCCAGCTCGTCGGGTCGTAGCCGGGGGAGTCGCTGCGCACCCAGCTGTGCCACCGCTCGGTCCGCCCGTCGAAGGCCGACCCCAGCACCGCCGCGTAGGGCGTCGCGTGCGCGATCGCCTGCCGGACCAGCGGGTCGTCCAGGGGCTCGGCGAGCGGGTCCAGGTGGAGCGCGATGCCCGAGAACGAGGCCGGCTGGAGGCGGAACCTGGTCCCGCCGCCCCGCGGACGGACGATCATCGGCAGATCCGCCGACGCGACGTTGGGGACGAGATCGACCTCGCCCGCGAGGAGCCCGGCGAGCGCCTCCTCCCGGGAGTCGTAGCGCCTCAGTCGCACCTCCCCCAGCGCCGGGCGCCCCCGCCAGTAGCTCCCGCGCGCGGCGATCGTGACGCCGTCGTCGTCGCGCTCGACGAGCCGGTAGGGGCCGAATCCCAGCGATCGCCCGCCGATCAGCTCCTTGCCCCAGGGGTCGTCCTCCGTCAGGTGCGGGAGGACGGCGGCGGTGTCGTAGAGGCCGGGCGTGTTCTGCGCCATCGTGCGGGGGAGCGCCGGGTTCGGGGCGCTCAGGTGGAAGGCGACCGTGTAGCGGTCGACGACCTCGACGTCCTCCCAGTCCTGGACCGAGGAGACCCGCGCCACCCACTTGCCGACGTCGCGCAGGCCGAAGGCGCGCTCCCAGCCCCAGCGGGCGTCCTCCGCGGTCAGCTCGTTGCCGTCCTCCGAGTAGACGCCCGCGCGGACGCGGAAGGTGCAGGTGCGGCCGTCCTCCGACCACCACCACGCCTCCGCGAGCACCGGGCGGATCCGGTGCCAGTCGGCCCGCGAGACCCCGTGCTCGTCCAGGTAGGCGCGCGGCGAGGTGAGCTGGTCGTAGAAGCTCCCGACGAGATCGGCGCCGGCGGAATCGCGGAATCCCGCCGGCTGCTCGCAGTCGAAGACGCGCGGCGCCGTGTCGATTCCCACCCGCAGCGTTCGCGCCACGATCCCCACCTCCGCCTCGCGGGCCCCGGGCACGCCCCCGGTCGCCGGGACCCTCCCCAGCGAACGCACTCTACCGCGTCGGGGCTCCCTCCCGGCCGCTAGCCCGACGCGGGGCGGAAGACGGCGAGCCAGATCGTCTCCGCGTCGGGCGCGGTCCAGGCGACCCGGTGCCGGAGCCCGGCCGGGAGATCGACCCACTCGCCCGGCGCGAGCTCGACCACCGCCCCGTCGGCGAGCTCGAGCCGTGCGGCGCCCCGCACCACCAGGACCCACTCGTCCTGCTCCTGCTCGTACCACGAGCCGGGCTCGGTCGCGTGCCCCCGCGAGACGATCCGCTCGATGCGGCACGAGCTCCCGTCCCAGAGCACGGTCGAGATCTCCGCGGGGAGATCGCGCGGGATGCCCGCCAGGAGCGATCCGCGCCGGAGGGGGCTCATCCCGATCCGGCCGTTGCGCGGGCTGAGAGCTCGAGGCGCATCACGTGCCGTCTCCGGCCGGCCGTCCCCACCTCGCGGAAGCCGGCCTGGAGGAAGGTCGAGCGCAGCCCCATGAAGCGGTAGCTGGGCGAGTCCGGGTCGACGGGGTAGCCCTCGACGACGTCCGCCCCGCGCTCCCCGGCATGCTCCACGGCCGCCCGGAGCAGGCGGCCGGTGATGCCCCGGCCCCGGAGCCGCCGGGTCGCGAAGAAGCAGGCGACCGACCACACCGCGACGCCCCCGGGATCGCCCGGTCCCCCGAGGGAGCGGTAGCTCTCGCGCGGGGCGATCGAGCACCAGGCGACCGGCTCGCCGTCCTCGTAGGCGAGCAACCCCACGGGCGTCCCCTGCTCGACGATCCCCCGGAGCGCGGCGCGCTTGGAGTCGTTGCTCCTGCCCCCGCCCGGGCGCCACAGCATGCACCAGCAGTAGCTCGGTCCCCCGCGCGCCTCGAAGAGGCGCGCGAGATCCCCCCAGCTCTCTGCCGTCACCGGCCGAAAGGCGAGCGCGGGCTCGGCCATGCATGTCTCTCTCTCCGGGGCCGCGGCGATGATACCGTTGGGGCGTCGGTCATCACGGCCGTGCCCGCGCGGTGCGGCGGCTGGAGGAGGCCCGGGATGGAATTCAGAGACTCCCCCGAGGAGGCGGCGTTCCGGCAGGGGGTGCGGGACTTCGTCGACGGGAGCTTCGATCCCCGCCTCGTCCCGGAGGGCTGGCAGCAGTACCCCGACCCGAGGGACGAGACCGAGGCCGAGCTGCTCCGCGAGTGGCGGGGCGCCCTGGGCGAGCGGGGCTGGATCGCGCCGCACTGGCCCCGGGACTTCGGCGGCGCCGGCCTCACCGCGATGGAGCAGTTCATCTTCAACGAGGAGATGGCCAAGATCCGCGCACCCGAGGTCGGCGGAATCGGGATGAACATGGTCGGCCCGACGCTGATCCGGCACGGCTCGGAGCAGCAGAAGGAGACCCACCTCCCGCGCATCACCTCGAACCGGGCGATCTGGTGCCAGGGCTACTCGGAGCCGGGCGCCGGCTCCGATCTCGCCTCCCTGCAGACGCGCGCCGCGCGCGACGGCGACGAGTACGTCCTGAACGGCCAGAAGGTGTGGAACACGGTGGGGCACAAGGCCGACTGGATGCTGCTGCTCGCCCGCACCGACCCGGCGGCGCCGAAGCACCGGGGCATCACGATGTTCCTGCTCGACATGAAGACCCCCGGGATCACGACGCAGCCGATCGTCACGGCGAAGGAGACGCCGGGCATCGTCGAGTGGGACATCAACGAGGTCTTCTTCGAGGACGTCCGCATCCCGGCCACGAACCGCGTCGGCGAGGAGAATCAGGGCTGGTACTACGCGACGACGCTCCTGGACCTGGAGCGGAGCCGCATCGGGGCCTCCATAGCGCTCCTGCAGGAGGTGGAGTCGCTCGTCGAGTACGTGCGCGCCGGCCAGCGGGGCGAGCAGCCCCTCGCCGAGGGCCAGGGGCGCGTGCGCGAGCTCACCGACGCGGCGATCGCGGCGCAGGTGTCGCGGCTGATGGCGTACCGCGTGGTGAGCATGCTCAAGCGCGGCGATCTGCCCAACTACGAGGCCTCCATCAAGAAGCTCTTCACCTCGGAGACGGCGCAGGGGGTGACGCGGACGGCGATGAAGCTCATCGGGCTCTACGGGAACCTCTGGCGGACCTCCGCCAGCGCGCCGCTAGAGGGGCGCATCCCCTACCGCTACGTGGCGATGGTGCCGACGACCATCGCGGGCGGGACCTCGGAGATACAGCGCAACATCATCTCCACGCGGGGGCTCGGCCTCCCCCGCGGCTGACGCGGCGCCGCCCGCGCGGCGGAGCCCGCGAGCGATGGGTCGCGGGGCGCCCGGCTGAAGCCGGCGCCCCGGCTCTACGCTCCCGGCGCCCGGTAGGAGACGCTCTTCGCGACCGCCTCGTCCACCGTCTCGGGCGTGATGAGCACCGTGATGCTGACGTGGATCGCGCCGACCGCGCTGATCGCGAGCGAGACCGCCGCCGCGGAGGCGTCGTCGGGCAGGTCGGCGATCATGTAGAGGTCGGACTCGCCGAAGGCGTAGTAGAAGGCCTCGAGCGTGCCCCCCGCGGCCTCGATGGTCTCCGCGAGCGCCGCGCGCCGGCCGGACCCGCCCTCCTTGAGGAGCCCCGACAGGCCCTCGCGGGAATAGCCCGCGCGCAGCATGTACTTCGCCATCTCGCACCTCCCCCGAACGCGCCTTCAACCGCCGAATCGTAGGACGAAGCCGCCCGGCACCGTCAAGCCCGCCGCCCGCGCCCGCCCCCCGCCCCCGGTGGTCGCCGGGCCCGCGGGCCGCTCAGCCGGCGAGCAGCGGGCGCAGCTCGCGGACGTCGCCGAGCGCCTCCAGCTCCCCCACAGCCGCGACCAGCGCCCCGGAGCGCCCGGCGCCCAGCACCGGCTCCAGCAGATCGCGTGCCTTCGCCTCCACCTCCCCGCGCGTCATCGGGTCGTCGGCGGTGCCGCGCACGGCGCGCGTGCGGTGCGCGAGGCGGCGGCCGTCGGTGGTCTCCACCTCCACGATCGCCTGCCGCCTCGGCCGGGCGGCCCCGAGCTCCCGGTCGTGGACGAGCGTCAGCCGCTCGCGCAGCGCCTGAACGGCCGGATCGCGCATGCGCTCGTAGTCGTGCGCCGAGGCGAAGCCGAGATCGCCGTCCAGCAGCATCACCGCCACGAGGTGCTGCGCGTTGATGTCCGGCATCGAGCGGTCGTCGACGACGTGCGCCTCGATGTCGGGCAGGCGCACCCGGACGCGCGCGATGACCTCGGGCGAGAGCGCGTGCTCCGCGCGCAGCCGCTGCGCGGAGTCGAGCGCCGCCTGGATCGGGGAGCCGACCGGCCACTTCTTGATGTTGGCGTGGAGGATCTCGTAGCGGCTGCCGAGCTCGCGCGTGAGGATCTCCGGCTCCGGGCTCTCCGAGAACGCCTCGAAGAAGTTGCGGGGCCCGGAGAGCACGTCGTCGACGCCGGTGAACCCGAACGCCACGAGGGAGGCGGCGAGCACGCCGCGGCTCGCCGGCATCGCGCCGAAGTGGAACGCCTTCTCGATGTGCTCCTCGTCGCGCGCCCAGCAGGTGATGCCGGCCGCCTGCTGCGCGGCGTAGGAGAGCAGCCAGCGGCTGCGCGTCGCGTCGAGGCCGGCGAGCGCGCCCGCGGCCGCGGCGGCGCCGAGGAGGCCGCCAAAGGCGTGGGTGGAGTGTCCCGCCCCGTAGAGCTCGTCGCGGCCGAGCGACATCGTGCTGCGGGCGCAGAGCTCGTAGCCGAGCACGACCGCGCGGAGGAGCTCCGCGCCGGAGCGCCCCTCCCTCTCCGCCATCGCGAGCGCGGCGGGGACGACGGCGCAGCCGGGGTGCGTGAAGGAGGGGGCGTGCGAGTCGTCGGTCTCGTCGGCGTGCCCGGTCATGCCGTTCGCGAAGGCGGCGAGCTCGGCCGGGGCGAGGAGCGAGGTCCCCGCGATGCTCGCCTCGGGCCGCCCTCCCTGCCGGCTCGCGTAGGCGATGCCCAGCTCGCCGGGCCGCAGCCGCGAGCCGGAGACCATCGCGGCGAGCGTGTCCAGCGTGTGGTGCTTCGCCTTCTCGGCGACCTCGGCGGGGAGCGGGCGCTCGCAGGTACCGGCGATCCACGCGGCGAGATCCCGCATGACGTCGCTGACGGCGCTGTCGTCGGTCCCCACGCGGGCCCCCATCCGCCGCGCGGCGGAGCCTACACGCCCCGGCGTGCGGCGTCCCTACTGGTAGATGATCAGGGCGGGCGGGGGGTCGAGGGCCTGCACCTCCTCCGGCGTCATGAGCGGCTCGTCGTGGAGGAAGAAGAGCTTGAGGGCGGGGCGCTCCGCGTACGCGGCGAGCGCGTAGAGCCGGTACCCGACGAGCTTCTCGGGGGGAGAGCCGTAGCCGTCCATGTCGATCACGATCTCGACCTCGGGGTGATCGGCGTAGCCGGAGGCGGCCCCGGGGAGCATCCACCCCAGGAACTGGTGCAGGACCAGCAGCTTCGGGGGGATCTCCTGCTCGCGCACCACCGCAGCGAGGTAGGCCTGCACCTGGTCGACGGTGTCCGCCCGGATGCGCCCGATCGCCGCGCCGGGGCGTCCCAGGCCGCGCGTCGCGAACTCGGGGTCGAGGGCGACGTGCACGTGCGGCTCCAGGAGAAACTCCTCGAGCGCCCTGACCTCCTCCAGAGCATCCGACCAGCCCACCTGCACGTCGAGGAAGATGAGCTGCCCGCGCTCCTCCGCGAGGCGGACCCAGGCGCGCACGCGATCGCCCGGCAGGCGCCGGAGGTGGAGACCGTCCGGGCCGGGCGTGGAGGTGGCGACGCCGGTGATCAGGTGGAGCGCCGGGATCACGTCGCGCTCGCCGTTGAGCTCGTCGTAGGCGGCCGCCAGCGCGGCGACGCCCTCCGCCGCCGCCTCCGGCGCGCCGGCCCCGAGGATCCCCATCGCAGGGACGTTCGGGTGACCGTAGTAGGAGACGACCTGCGCCCGCTCGAGCACCGACGCGCCCGAGCCCGCGACCGCCGGCGCCGGCTCCGGCGCGGGCG
>VYDC01000059.1:0-3629 GCA_009843585.1 Chloroflexota bacterium
GCATGGCGGTCAGCGAGGAGGCGGCCGAGGTCGCGATCCGGGGCGGGACGGTGTGGTCGCCTCAGGGAGCCCGCCGTGCCGATCTCTACCTCGCGGGCGGTCGCGTGCTCGCAGTCGGCGGTCCTCCCCGCCGCGCCGGGACGAGCATCGATGCGGCCGGGCTCTGGGTGATGCCCGGCATCGTGGACGGTCACGTCCACATCCCGGATCCCATCCGCTCCGACCGGGAGGACTTCGAGAGCGGGACGGCCGCCGCCGCCAGCAACGGGACGACGTTCCTGCTCGAGCACCACCACTCCGCCCCGGTCCTCGACGCGGAGGCGCTCTTCAGCAAGTCGCGCTACCTCTCCGGGCGCCTCCACGTCGACGCCGGGCTCATCGGCGCCGTCCACCCCGCAAACGTCGGCGGCCTCGGAGCGCTCTGGGAGGCCGGCGCCTACGCCTTCAAGCTCTTCACGTGCGCGCTCCACGGCGCCCCGGCGGTGACCGGCGAGGTGCTCGCGCGCGCGCTTCAGGAGGTCGCCTCCTTCGACGGCCTCGTGCTCACGCACTGCGAGGACGAGGAGATGACGGAGGCCGCGGGGCGCCGGCTCCGCGAGGCCGGGGCGACGGGCGGCGAGGCGCTGCTCGCCTGGCGCACGCTCGAGGCGGAGCTCTCAGCCGCCGGCGCGATGGCGGAGGCGCTGCTGACCTCGGGCGCGCGGGCGGTGATCGCGCACGCCTCGCACCCCGAGGTCGTCGACCGCCTGCGAGCCGCGCGCGACTCAGGCGCCCGGCTCCTCATCGAGAGCTGCCCGCATTACCTGTGGCTCACCGACGCCGACGTGCGCGCCCGCGGCCCGTGGGCGAAGTGCACGCCGCCGGCGCGCTCCGAGGAGGCGTGCGCGGAGCTCTGGCGCCGCGTCGCCGCGCGCGAGATCGACCTGATCTCCGCCGACCACGCGCCGACCACCATCGAGGAGAAGCGCGCCGGCGAGAGCGACATTTGGGATTGCCCGTTCGGGCTCCCCGGCGTGGAGACGACGCTCTCCGCGATGCTCACCGGCGTCGCGCAGGGGCTCGTCGGCATGCCGGCCGTCGTGGCGCTGATGTGCGAGGGGCCGGCCCGCGCCTACGGCCTCTATCCCCGCAAGGGCGCGCTCCTGCCCGGCTCGGACGCAGACGTCGTGCTCGTCGATCCGGCCCGCGAGCGCACGGTGCGCCGGGGGGAGGTGCTGACGAAGGCGGGATGGTCCGCCTTCGAGGGGCGCCGGCTCACCGGGCGCGCGGTCAGGACCCTCGTGCGCGGCGTCACCGTCTACGAGGAGGGCGCCCTCCCGGCCGGGCCCGGCCACGGCCGCTACCTGCCCCGTCCCGGCTCCCAGCCGGGCCGGGCGTAGGGAGCGCCCGGGCGCGGGCGGGCCGCGGGGCGGCCCCTACTCCGCTCGCGGCGGGAAGTCGCCGTAGCTCGTCCCGATCGCCCCCTCGGAGGTGAGCTGCGCTATCTCCTCCGCGCCGTAGCCGAGCTCCGTGAGCACCTCGCGGTTGTGCTCGCCGACGAGGCCGCACGGCCGATCCCACGCGGGGTCGTCGGGCTCCACGCCCCAGAGGAATCCGGGCTGCATCCGGGGTCCGGTGAAGGGGTGGTCCACGCTCTGAAGCCACGCGCGGGCCGCGAGCTGCGGCGAGAGCAGCTGATCCTGCGGATCGGCGACCGGCGCGGCGATCGCCCCCCGGGCCTGGACGGACTCCACCAGCGCGTCGCGCTCGGCCGAGCGCGCGAAGGCTGAGACCGCGCCCTCGACCGCCTCGCGCTCGCGGATCCGGCCGGAGACGGAGGCCCACGGGTGGCCGTCCTCGGCCCACTCGGGGTGCCCGGCGGCGTGAGCGAGCCCCGCCCACTGCCGGTCGTCCTGGGCGATGAGCACCACCCACGAGTCCTCCCCGGCCGTCTGGTAGCAGCCGTGCGGGACGACGTGCGGGTCGGCGTCGCCGATGCGCGGCGGCTCGCGGCGGTTGAGCGCCCACTCCGCGTAGACCCACGCCAGCTGCGAGGCGAGCTGCTCCACCTGCGAGAGGTCGACGAAGCTCCCCTCCCCGGTGCGCTCGCGCAGCCGGAGCGCCGCCACGCTCGCGAAGACTATGGAGAGCGGCACGGTCGCGTCGGAGTGCGTCGAGCCGGGGGTGTCCTCCTCCCGGCGCCAGGGGTGACCGCGGACGAAGCTGTGCCCGGTCACGCAGTCGAACCCGGTTCCGAAGCTGACGTAGCCGCGGTAGGGGCCCTCGACGCCCCATCCCGGGAGGGAGATCGCCGTGAGCCGGGGGTTGAGCTCGTGGAGCGCCTCCCAGCCGAGGCCGAGCCGCTCCATCGTGCCGGCGGAGAAGGTGTCGACGACGACGTCGGTCGTCCGGAGCAGCCGCCGCATCACCTCCGCGCCCCGGGCCGAGCGGATGTCGAGCGCGACGTTGCGCTTGTTGCGGTTCGCCTGGTGCTGCGCCCACGAGCGCTCGTACGGCGGACCGTCGCCCGGGGAGACGCGCCAGTCCGGGACCTGTACCGGCCGCGTCGGCGGCGTTCGGGGGTAGGACTCGACCTTGATCACGTCGGCGCCGAGGTCGCCGAGCAGGCAGCCGCCGAAGGGCCCCGCCCACACCTCCGAGAGCTCGACGACGCGCACCCCGGCGAGCGCCGTGGTGGTCACCCCGTCACGCCCGCCCGGAAGAGCGCGATCTGCTCGTCGCGGCTGTAGCCGAGACCGTCGAGGATCTCCGCGGTGTGCTCCCCGAGCCGCGGCGCCGGGAGCGCGCGGTAGGCGTCGCCCGCGATGCCCCGCAGCCGGAACGGCGCGCCGGCGAGCAGCATCTCGCCGTCGGCGGGCTGGTCGACCGTGACGAAGGAGCCGCGGGCGACGGCCACCGGCTCGGCGACCGCCTCCTCGACCGAGAGCACCGGGGTGCAGAGCACGCCGTGGCTCTGCATCTCGTGGAAGACCTCCTGCTTCGTGCGGGCGGCGAGCCAGGGGAGGAAGACCTCCATGTAGTCGTCGTGGTGCTCGGGCCGCACCGCCGGATCCTCGAACCGCGGATCCTCCGGCCACTCGGGGTGGCCGATCGCCGCGCACGAGCGCTGGAAGAAGGGCGGCTCCGCGGCGGTGAACTGCACGAATCCGTCGCGGCAGGCGTAGGTGCCGACGGGGAAGACGCGCGCGGAACGGATCGCCGAGAGCGGGGCGATCCCCTGGTTGAGCGACCACGCCGTGAAGTTCGTGTCGACGTTCCCCGAGTGCGCCTCGACCGCCGAGATCTCGACGTCGCGGCGCTCGCCGCCGCGCTCGCGGTCCCACAGCGCCGCGGAGGCGACCGCCGCCGCCGTGAAGCCGACCTGCATGGCGGCGGTGTGGGGCGCGTAGCGCAGCGGCGGACCCTCCGGCGGCCGCTGCCGCGCCATGCGGTTGGTCCACGCGAAGACGGACATGTCCGTCTCGGCGCGATCCCGGAAGGGCCCGCTCAGCCCGTGCGGGGTGATGGAGACGGTGCTGGGGGCCGGCCGCGCGCGGCGCGCCGCGGCGAGGATCCGCTCGCACGCGTCGGGGGCGAGCTCGACGAGGAGCAGGTCCGAGTCGGCCGCGAGCCTGCTGATGCCCTCGCGG
>VYDC01000059.1:3639-4908 GCA_009843585.1 Chloroflexota bacterium
AACGGGGCGAGGCGGCGCACCTCGCCGCCCCCCGGGCGCTCCACCTTCACGACCTCAGCGCCGAAGTCGGAGAACTGCTTGGCGGCGGCCGCGACCGCGACGCCGTCGCCGACCTCGACCACGCGGGCGCCGTCGAATGGCTGCTCCATGCTCCTCCCCCTCCCCCGCCCCGTCGCGGCGCCTGCCGCCGGGGGGCCGATGATGCACGATCGGGGCGCGCGTCGGCACCCGCCCCGGCCCGGCTCACCGCGCGGTCCCGGCGAGCTCGTCCCGGAGGTAGTTCACCAGGTCCCATATCTGCTGCTCGCTCAGCACGGTGTCCCACCCCTGCATCGCCGTGCCGTCGAAGCCGCGGGCGATGAAGGCGTAGGTGTCGGCGTCGGGGTGGAGCGGGACGTGCAGCGAGAGGTCGGCCGGCGCCGGCGAGAGCCCCGAGGCGCCCGGCCCGTCGCCTCGCCCCTCGGGGCCGTGGCAGAGGACGCAGTGCTGCTGGTAGAGCGGGCGGCCGCGGGCGACGGAGGCGGGATCGCCCGCGGAGGGGTTGACGAGGGCCGGCGTCGCCTGGTGCCGGTCGACGGAGAGCCAGAGCATCGCGGCGACGGTGAGCGCGGCGACGGCGGCGGCGCGCGCCGGCGCGCCGAGGCGCCGGCGGCTGCCCCACGCGAGGCCGAGCGCTGCGGCACCGACGCCGCCGAGCAGCACCGCCGCGAGCGAGTTCGCGGGAAGCTGCGGCGCCGGCGATCCGAGAAGGCGCCCGCCGGGGGACGCGCTGGGCGGCTCGATCGGGACGCGGAAGTCCGAGCGCACGTCGTCCCGGCCCGCGCGGCGGATCTCCGCGCTCACCGACCACGCCGGCGAGAGCTGCGTCGCCGTCGCCGTCGCCGTGAAGATCCCCTCGCCCTCGGGCTCCGCCTCCCGCCGGAGGCCGCCGGGGCCGAGGCCCGGATCTCCGACCGTGAGGATGACTCCCGAGAACTCGCCGGGGTCGCTCCCGTCCGCGCGGTAGGCGTGGACGCGGATCTCGTTCGGACCGGCGCGCGCCGGCGTGACCTGCAGGTGCACGGAGAGATCGCCTGACGCCGCGACGCTGTTGTAGGGGAGCGAGATCGCCGTCACGTCCCCCTCGCCGGCGCGCGGGCTGGGCGTCTGCGCGAGCACGGCGACCGCGCCCAGGACGAGCACCGCGAGCGCGGCCTCCCAGGGGACGGCGCGGCGGAGGGTCGCGAGGACCGGCGGCCAGGCGCCGCCGGCCGCGAGGCGGGCGAGCGC
>VYDC01000059.1:4918-8228 GCA_009843585.1 Chloroflexota bacterium
TCGGTGACGAGCGCGCCCGCGTCGGGGATCTCCCCGAGCGCGCGCACGGCGCCGGTGAGGGCGACGACCGCCACGGTCGCCCCCGCGGCGGCGGAGAACCGCACGGCGAGCGGGAGCACCTCGCGGGCGTCCGCTCGCTCGAGCCGCCTCGTCCGCGCCAGCGCGGCGGCGAGCGCCAGCAGCCCTCCCGCCCAGAGCGAGGCCGCGGCGAGGTGCACGGCGTCGGCGAGAACCGCCCACAGCGCGCCCGGCGCCGCCGCGGCGTGGCTCACGAGCGGCAGCGTCAGGAGCGCGAGCAGGGCGAGCGCCGAGGCGGCCGCCGTGGCTCCGCGCTCGACGGCGGGAGCGCCGCGCCGCGCGCCGGCCCAGGCGAGCGCCAGGGCGCCGGCGCTTGCGAGGGTCAGCAGCCCCTGCGCGGCGACGAAGGGGCCGACGCGCGTCTCCAGCAGGAGCGTGGCGAGCGGCGCGCCGAGCTCTTGCTGCTGCGCCTGGAGGTCGACCGCGAGGCCGGCCGCAGCGAGCGGCACCCCGGCGAGGGCGAGCCGGCGGGCCAGCGCGTCGAGCTCGCCAGCAAGCGGCGGCGGAGGCTCGCCCGCGCGCCACCGGTGACGGCCGGGGGCGGCGAGGGCGAGCAGCACCCCGCCCGCGACGACCACGACGAGTCCGGCCACGGTCAGCCACCGCCCCGCTATCTCGGGCGCCGAGCCGCCGCCCGTGATCGCCGGGTCGAATGCCGCGCCCGCGGGCAACGAGCCGTCGGGCGAGAGCACGGTGAAGGTGAACGAGCCGCTCCAGTCGTGCCCGTCGAGCGCCGAGAGCGTGCGGTAGGCGACGGCGTAGTGGCCCGGGGGCAGCGGGCGCGTCAGCGCGGAGAGGTGCGTGGCGTCCCGGGGGTCGACGCGCATCCCCTCCAGGGGCAGCCGGCGCCCGTCCGCCCCCAGCAGCTCGAGGCCGGAGAGGGAGCCCTCGAGCGGCTCGGAGAACCAGAGATCGATCGACGCCGGGGCGAGGCGGAGCATCGCGCCCGGGGCGGGCTCGGAGTGCACGAGGACGGCGTGCGCCTCCGCCGGACGCGGCGCGCCCCACGCCGCGGCGGCGAGGAGCAGGAGCCCCAGCGCCGCCGCCGCGGCGCGAGAGAGGGTCGCGCCGGTCCGCCCCGGCGGCCCGCTCACCCGGGCGGGCCCCGGGGCTCACGGGCCGGCGCGAGCAGCGCGCGGGCGCCGAGCACCGCCGACGCGGCGAGCGCCGCGAGCGCGGCGAGCACCCACCAGGGAGCGCCGCCGTCGCCGCCTGCGGCCACCGCGACGGCCTCCGCCTCCTGAGGCGTCGCGGCGGGCGCGGACGAGGCCCCCTCAGCCGGCTGCGCCGGCTCCGGCGCGTCGGGGTCGAGGGTGAAGGCGAAGCTCCCCCGGGCGGTGTCGCCGTCGACGGCGGAGAGCGTCTGCCAGGCGACGGCGTAGCGGCCCGCGGGAAGCCCCGGGGCCAGGCCGACCGAGAGGTGCGTGCGGTCGCTCTCGTCCACCACCGGGTCGCCGGTGTCGGCGCGCTCGCCGCTATCGGAGCGGACCTCGATGACGTTCGCCCCCTCGCGCCGGAAGAGCTCCTGGGTGAACCAGATCTCGACCCTCAGCGGGGCGCGGGGGATCACCGAGCCCGCGGCCGGGAGCGAGCGGTCGTAGTCGGCGTGGGCGGAGGCGCGGCCGGGCTCGCGGGCCCCGGGCGCGAGCAGGAGAGTCGCCAGGACGAGGGCGAGGAGCGCGGGCGCCGCCCGGCGCGGCCCGCGGCGGCTAGTGGTGGTGATCGCCGCCCGAGTCGCCGGCGAGGCCGGCCATCTCGGCCAGCACCTCGAAGGCGCGGCCGGTGAGCGCGTGGTAGGCGTTGTGGGCCTCCTTCACCGTCGCCCGCGCCGCCTGGAGGTCGTCGGCCTCGAGCGCGGCGATGTACGGATCGAGCGCCTCGAGGAAGGCGTCGACCCGATCCTGCACCTCCGCCGGCCAGTCGACGATAGCGGTCGCCGTGCGCGCCCTCAGCGCCTGTCCGAGCCATGCCGGATGGACGGCGGTCGTCTCGGGAAGCGCGAGCACCCGGTTCTGGTCGTGGAGGTCGGCCCGCTCTATGACCTCGACCGCCGCGAGCACGCCGCCAACGTCCACGGTCGCGAGCGCCCCGGACGCGGACGCGGGCGCTGCCGCGCCGTCGCCGTCCTCGGAGGCGTCGCAGGCGAGCGCGGCCATGGCGATCGAGGCGGTGAGGGCGACTGCGACGAGGTATCGCGCGGCCATCGGCTTTAGCCTACGGCCGGCGACCCCTACTGTCGTGGCGCGGACGCCCCCGCGCGGCGGGGGCGGATGCAGTCGTTCGGGGGTGGCGCCCGGCTCGGCCCGCCGCGCCGTCCCGCCCGTGCGACGGGCCGGAGGTGAGCGCCGCTGTCCCCCGAACGCGCCGCGGTCGTCGATCTCGGATCGAACACAGCGCGCGTGCTCGTCGCGCGCCGCGGCGCGGGGGCGCACGTCGAGGTGGTCGACGAGCTCGACCGCAGGCTCGCGCTCGCGGGCCGGCTCGACGGGCGCGGCCGGCTCATGCCGGATGCCGTGGACGCCGTCATCGAGGCCATCACCGACTTCCGGGCCGTCGCGGAGGGCGCCGGCGCGGGCGACGTGCGCGTGGTGGGAACGGCCGCGGTCCGCGAGGCGCGCAACCGCCCCGACCTCGTGAGTCGCGTGGCCGAGATGGGCATCAACCTCGAGGTGGCGGACGCGTCGGTCGAGGCGCGCTACGCCTTCCTGGGCGCCGTCTACGGGATGCCGGTCTCCTCCGGGGTGCTCGTCGATCTCGGCGGCGGCAGCCTGGATCTCGCGCGCTTCCGGGACCGCACCCTGGTGGAGACCGCCACGATACCCGCCGGCACGCTCCTCGCGCGGGCACGCTTCCTCGCGGGCGATCCGCCGACCGAGGCGGAGGCGGAGGCGCTTCACGAGTGGACCCGCAAGGCCGTCCGCGCCGCCGGGTTCCGGCGGCTCGGGCGGGACGAGGCGCTGGTCGTGACCGGCGGCGCCGCGCGCAACCTCGCCAAGATCGATCGCGCCCGCCGGCCGCGCTACCCGGTGGCCGCGCTCCACGGCTACGAGCTCCGACGCGCCCGGCTGCGCGCCATCACCGAGCTCCTGCGGTCGCTCGGCTCGGGCGCGGGCTCGGTGCCGGGACTCAACCCGAAGCGCGTCGACACCATCGCCGCGGGAGCGCTGGTGCTGGGCGCCGCCGCCGACGCGATGCGCGCGAAGCGGCTGCTCGTCTCGGGGCAGGGGCTGCG
>VYDC01000033.1 GCA_009843585.1 Chloroflexota bacterium
CGCCCTCGACGCCTACCCGCGGCCCCCGGCTCGCCGGCCCATCGAGGCGAGCCGCGACCGGCTCCGCGCCGTGACCGGCCTCGAGCTCGAGGAGCGGGAGGTCGAGGAGCTGCTCCGATCGCTCGGCTTCGAGGCCGCCCGCTCCGGCGCGGGCCTCCTCGTCCACCCCCCGTGGTGGCGGACCGACGTCTCAATCGCCGACGACCTGGCCGAGGAGGTCGTGCGGCTCGCCGGCTACGACCGCCTCCCCGCGACGACGATCCGCGGCCGCGTGCCGCCGCAGGAGCCGCAGCCCGTGGTCGCGCTCCGCGAGCGGCTGCGCGACGCGCTGGCGGCGGCGGGGCTGCGCGAGGTCATCAGCTACTCCCTGACCACGGACGAGGTGCTGGCGCGGGTGCTGCCGGAGGAGGAGCTCCGCCGGAGGGCGCCGCTCCGGCTCGCCAACACCCTCTCCGCGGAGCGCGAGCTGATGCGCCCGACCCTGCGCCACGCGCTGCTCGAGGTGGTGGCCCGCAACCTGCGCGCCGGCCTGGCCGAGATCGCGATCTTCGAGGCGGCGCGGGTCTACCTGCCGCGCGAGAGCGCCTCGGGCGACCCCCTCCCGGACGAGCGCGAGCAGGTGGCCGGGGCGCTCGCCGGGGCCTCCGCCGACCGCTGGGGGATGCCCGCGTCCCGCCCGCTCGACTTCTTCGACGCGAAGGGCGTGCTGGAGGCGGCGCTCGCGGAGGTCGGCGTCGACTGCTCCTACGGGCCCGCCGAGGATACCGCGCTGCTCCCCGGGCGCGCGGCGCGCATCGAGGCCGGGGGATCGGCCGTCGGTCTCCTGGGCGAGGTGCATCCGCGGGTGCGTCAGGCCTTCGACATCGAGCAGCCGGTGATGCTCTTCGAGCTCGATCTCGGCCGCCTGCTCCCGCACGTGCCGGAGAGGCGGCCGGCGCGGCCGGTGTCGCGCTTCCCCGCGGTGGAGCAGGACCTCGCGGTGGTGGCCCCGCTCTCCGTCCCGGCGGAGGCGCTCCGGTCGGCGATCGCGCGATCGCCGCTCGTCGCGGAGGCGCGCATCTTCGACCTCTACACGGGGGAGCAGGTGCCGGAGGGGACGCGCTCGATCGCCTTCTCCATCCGCTACCAGGCGCCGGACCGGACGCTCACCGGCGAGGAGGCCCGCGGCGAGCAGGAGCGGATCGTGGAGCTCCTGGCCGGGGAGTTCGGCGCCCGCCCCCGGTAGGCGGCGGGGCGCGGCGGGCCGGGGAGGCCTACGCGAGCGCGGCGCGGGCGCGCTCGGCGAGGCGCCCGAAGGCCTCCGGCTCGCGCACGGCGAGGTCGGCGAGCATCTTGCGGTCCACCTCGACGCCGGCGAGGCGCAGGCCGTGCATCAGCCGCGCGTAGGTCAGCTCGTGCAGGCGGGCGGCGGCGTTGATGCGCACGATCCAGAGCCGGCGGAAGTCGCGCTTGCGGCGGCGGCGGTGGACCCAGGCGTAGCGCAGCGAGTGGAGCATCGCCTCGTTGGCGACCCGGAAGGTGCGGTGCCGGCGACCGGCCTGACCGGAGGTCCGCTCGAGGACCCGCCGGCGGCGCGCGCGCCGTGCCGGGGTGTTCCGCGCTCGCGTCATCTCCGAGCCCTCACCTCTGCCTGCAGCCCCGCGCGGACCGTGCTAGCGGACGTTGTGGTACGGGAGCAGGCGCTTCACCCGCTTGGCGTGCGTCCCGTCGACGGGCTGCATCCCGCGCAGCCCGTAGAGCTTCTCCGAGCGCTTCTTCATCCGCTTGTTGTTGCGGTGGTGCCCCATCACGAGCACGCGGCCCGTGCCCGTCACCTTGACGCGCTTGGCGAGACCGCGGTGCGTCTTCATCTTCGGCACGCCGTCGCCCCCCGAGTCCCGCTCTCAGCCCGCGCCTACGTCGCCGCCGCGACCTCGGCGGAGGCGCTCTTGGAGGCCTCGTCGGGACGCCGCTTCACCGGATCGAGCGTCATCGACATGATGCGCCCCTCCATCGTCGGCTGGCGCTCGATGGTCGCGTGCTCGCTCAGCTGCTCGAAGAAGCGCCGGAGGAGCTGCTCACCGATCTCCGGGTGCGTGATCTCCCGCGCCCGGAACATGACCGAGACCTTCACCTTGTCGCCGGCGTTGAGGAGTTTCAACGCGGTGCGCGCCTTGAAGTCGAGATCGTGCTGCCCGATCTTCACCTTCATCCGAACTTCACGCAACTCGACGTGCTTGGAGGAGCGGCGTGACTCGCGCTCGCGCTTGCGCTGCTCGTACTTGAACCGGCCGTAGTCCATGATGCGGCAGACCGGCGGGTCGGCGGTCGGCGCCACCTCGACCAGGTCGAGATCGGCGTCGGCCGCGATCTCGAGCGCCTCCCCGATGGGCAGGATCCCAATCTGGTCCTCGCCGCGGATCACGCGGACCTGCGGCACCTGGATCTGCTCGTTGATGCGGAGCTCTCTGGCGATCGACGACTCCCCTCACGCGCCCGCCCGGGGCGGACGCAGCCCCCGCGGCGCAGGCGAGGCGCCGCGGAGCGGCATTCTAGCATCGACCGCGGCGCTCGGGATCGGGCCCCGGTGCTACCCGGCGCCCTCGTACTCGACGAGCAGCTCGGCCCGCTCGACCCGCTGGCCGGCCGTGCAGTGCACGGCGGTGACCGTCCCCGGCCGCGGGATGTGCACCTCGTTCTGCATCTTCATCGCCTCGACGACGCAGACGGTCTGCCCGGCCTCCAGCTCGTCGCCCGCCTGGACGCGCACATCGATCACCACGCCGGCGAGCGGCGAGGTGATCTGGCCCTCCTCGTCGGCGTGGCCCGCGGCGGCGCCCCTGCCGCGCGCGCCGGCGCGGGCGGGCGCGAACGCGAAGCTGCGGCCGCCCGTCGCCACGTGCACGACGTCCCCCTCGAGCGAGACGTACGCGCTGTGCGGGACGCCGTCGATGAGCAGCGAGAGGCGGCCGGGGAGCCCCGAGGTGGTGGCGTCGACGACGAGGGGCTCTTCGTCGTCGACGGTGATGAGGAGGCGGTCGTCCTGCTCCTCGACGACGACGGTGTAGGTCGTGCCGCCGAGCTGGAGGCGGTGCCGGCTCGGCATCGCGCTACGCCTGCCGCCGGCCCGAGGCACGGCGCCAGCCGGGGGACACCGGGCGGATCGGGAGCCCGCTCGCGCGCGAGCGCGCCGCGCGCGTCCAGCGGGACGCCCCGGGCCCGGCCCCGGCGGCGGCGCCCTGGCGGCGCCCCGCCGCGGCGAGCTCCGAGGCGACGGCTGCGGCGATGAGCGCGGTCCGCTCGCGCGGATCCTCCTCCGGCGGCGGCGGCATCGCGAAGGAGCTCTCGAGCCACTTCGTGTGCACGGAGCCCGAGATGAAGTCCGGGTCGTCCATCAGGGCGCGGTGGAACGGCGCGTTCGTCACCACCCCGGTGACCAGGAGGTCGTCGAGAGCGCGCCGCATGCGCGCCAGGGCGAGCGGGCGGTCCTCGGCCCACACGATCAGCTTCCCGAGCATCGAGTCGTAGTAGACGGGGACGTCGAGGCCGTCGAAGAGCATCGAGTCGAAGCGCACGCCGGGGCCCAGCGGCGCCTCGACGTGCTGGACGAGCCCGAGCGAGGGGATGAAGTTCTGGTAGGGGTCCTCCCCGTTGATGCGGCACTCCATCGCCCAGCCCTCGGGCTCCGGCGGGCCCTCCGAGGGGGACGGGGGCAGCGCCTCGCCCGCCGCGACGGCGAGCTGCTGCGCCACGAGGTCGACCCCGTAGACGAGCTCGGTGACCGGGTGCTCCACCTGCAGGCGCGCGTTCACCTCGAGGAAGAAGAACTCGCCGGTGTCGTCGTCGAGCAGGAACTCGACGGTGCCGGCGTTGCGGTAGCCGCAGCTCCGGGCGGCGGCCGCCGCGGCCTCGCAGAGCCTCTGCCTGAGCCCGGGGGTGACGGCGGGAGAGGGGGCCTCCTCGACGAGCTTCTGGTGGCGGCGCTGCACGGAGCACTCGCGCTCGCCGTAGGTGCGCACCGTGCCGTGGGCGTCGGCCATCACCTGCACCTCGACGTGGCGCGCGCGCTGCACGTAGCGCTCGAGGAAGATCGTCGCGTCGCCGAAGGAGGACCTCGCCTCGGAGGCGGAGAGCTCCATGGCGGACTCGAGCTGCCCGGGCTCGTCGACCTGCCGGATGCCGCGCCCGCCGCCGCCGGCGGAGGCCTTCACCAGGAGCGGGAAGCCGACGCGCTCCGCCTCGGCGCGGGCGCGCTTGAGGTCGGAGGGATCGATGTCGTTCGCCCCGGGGACGATGGGGACGCCGGCCTCCTCCATGAGGCGGCGCGCCGAGACCTTGCCGCCGAGCTGCCGCATGGCGGCTGCGGGCGGGCCGACGAAGGCGATGCCGGCCGCCTCGCACGCGTCGGCGAAGTCGGCGTTCTCGGAGAGGAAGCCGTAGCCGGGGTGTATCGCGTCGGCTCCGGTCTCCCTGGCCGCCGCGATCACCTTCTCGATGACCAGGTAGGACTCGATGGCGGGCCCCGGGCCCACGCAGACGGCGAGATCGGCGTTGCGCACGTGCAGCGAGTTGCGATCCGCCTCGGAGTAGATGGCGACGGTCTCGATGCCGAGCTCGCGGCAGGTGCGCTGCACGCGGAGGGCGATCTCGCCGCGGTTGGCGATGAGCAGCCGCCGGAAATACACGCGCACCCCCCTCGGGCGAGCCGCCAGACTGACACGGCACCCCTGCGCGGGCAACCGCGCCCGCCGGGCGCCAGCGCCTACGGCGCGGCCGCCCCGAGACCTGCGAGCGCGCGGGTGTCGCGCTCCTCGGCGAGCCGCGCGACGACCTCGTCGAGCGGGAGCGCGCCCCGGTCCCCGCCGCCCCGGACGCGCACGGAGACGGCGCGCGCCTCGGCCTCGCGGTCGCCCACGACGAGCATGTAGGGGACCTTCTGGAGCTGTGCCTCGCGGATCTTCGCGTTCATGCGGTTGCCCGAGCCGTCGACCTCGGCCCGCAGCCGGCGCGCGGCGAGCTGAGAGCGCACCTCGTCGGCGTAGGCGGCGTGCCGGTCGGCGATGGGTATCACCACCGCCTGCACCGGCGCGAGCCAGAGCGGGAAGGCGCCGGCGGTGTGCTCGATGTAGATGGCGAGGAAGCGCTCGAGCGAGCCGAGGATCGCGCGGTGGAGCATCACCGGCTCGTGCTCGGCGCCGTCGGCGGCGACGTAGGTGAGGCCGAAGCGCGCCGGCATGCCGAGATCGACCTGCAGCGTGCCGAGCTGCCAGGAGCGCCCGAGCGCGTCCCGCAGGTGGAACTCGAGCTTGGGCCCGTAGAAGGCGCCCTCGCCGGGGGCGAGCTCGAACTCCCTCCCGGCGCCGCGCACCGCCGCCGCGAGCAGCGCCTCGGCGCGCCTCCAGTCCTCGGGCTCGCCGATGAACTTCTCCTCGGGCATCGTCGCGAGCCGGATCTGCCAGTCCTCGAGGCCGAGGTCCGAGTAGACGCGCTCGCTCATCTCGAAGACGGAGACGACCTCGGCCTCGAACTGCTCCGGCGTGCAGTAGATGTGGGCGTCGTCCTGCGCGAAGGAGCGGGCCCGCGTGAGCCCGGAGAGCACGCCCGAGCGCTCGTTGCGGTGGAGGCGGGAGAACTCGGCGAGGCGGAGCGGGAGATCGCGGTAGGAGTAGAGGCGCGTGCGGTAGTAGTGGCAGTGGCCGGGGCAGTTCATCGGCTTGATGCCCAGCTCCGACCCCTCCTCGCCGAAGAGGAACATGTCCTCGGAGAAGTTGTCGTAGTGGCCGGAGGTCTTCCAGAGATCGGCCGCGAAGAGCTGCGGGGTGATCACCTCCTGGTAGCCGTACTCGACGTAGAGCTCGCGCATGTAGTCGACGAGAGCGTTGTAGAGCACGGTCCCGCGGGGGTGGTAGAAGGGCGCGCCCGGCGAGACCGGGTCGAGGTGGAAGAGGTCGAGCTCCCGGCCGAGGCGGCGGTGGTCGCGGCGCTCGGCCTCCTCCCTCGCCTCCAGGTAGGCGTCGAGCTCGGCGGGGGTCTCGAAGAGCAGGCCGTAGATCCGCTGCAGCATCGCGTTGCGCTCGTCGCCGCGCCAGTAGGCGCCGGCAACTCGGTCGAGCCGGAAGGCGCCCAGGTCGCCGGTGCGCTCGGTGTGCCCGCCGCGGCAGAGATCGTCGAACTCCGCATGCCGGAAGTGCCCGACCGTCTCGCCCTCGATCTCGTCGATGAGCTCGAGCTTGTAGGGCTGGTCGGAGAAGAGGGCGCGCGCCTCCTCCTTGGGGATCTGGCGGCCCTCGATCGGCACGTTCGCCTTCACCGTCCGGCGCATGCGGCGCTCGAGCTGAGTGAGATCGTCCGGGGTGAGCGGGCGCGGGAGGTCGAAGTCGTAGTAGAAGCCGTTCTCGATGGGCGGCCCGATGGCGTACTTCGCCTCCGGGAAGAGCTCGAGGACCGCCTCGGCGAGCACGTGGGCGGCGGAGTGGCGCATCCGGGAGAGCCGCTCCCCGGGCGCCTGCCCGTCGGGGCGGTCGCCGTCCTCGCCGCCCCCGGCCGGCGCGCCGTCAGAGACCATCGCACCGCTCCCCTCGCACGGTCACCGGGGCCGGCCGTCTCTCCCGCGGGCCCGGAGCCGGGAGACCCCCGCGCGCCGGCGGGAGGAACCGCCGCGCATGCCGCGCCGCGCGCTGGCGGACGCGGCCGTGCCGGCTGCCATGGTACCGCCGTTTTCTGTGACGGAAACGGCGCCCGGGGCCAGCGGTCCGGGTCGAAGCCGCGCCGCGCTGCGCGCTCGGGACGGGCCCGTGCTACGCTCGCCCCGTCGGCGTGGGGCGGTTAGCTCAGTTGGTTAGAGCGCTGCGTTGACATCGCAGAGGTCAGTGGTTCGAATCCACTATCGCCCACCAGACTTGACGGTAGACAGTACCGGCGCGCCGAGGGTCACCTCCTCGGCCTCGCCGCCGCGCAGCGGGCTGTCCTCGGGCATGGGGATCGTGTAGCGGATCGTAGCCTGGCCGGGGGCGACGGCGATCTCCTGCACGAACGAGTGGAGGAAGGCCTTCGACTCGGTCAGTTCGCTCGTCCCGAGGAACTCCCGCATCTCCTCGGCGTAGGCCGTGATCGTCTCCACGTCGTCGAGCACCTCTCGCCGCTGCGAGAGCGCGGCCCGCGCCTCGGAGGCCGCCTGCTCCAGGCGCTCGCGGCGCTCCTTGTGGTCGCGCACGCGCGGGAGCACGTCGCTGATGTCCAGCTCGGTCGTCTCCATGAGGTGGTAGAGGCGGTCCAGCCGGCGGCGCACGTCGGCGAGCTCGGACTCGATCGTCTCCAGCTTCCGGCGCTGCTCGTGCGCGATGCCGTCCAGCTCCTCGCCGACGAGGCGCACGAGGTCGCGGATGTTGGAGTCGGTGAGGACGTTGGCGCGGAGCTGGTCCACGACGAGCCGCTCGAAGCGCCGTGCGTTGAGCCGCGGGGCGTCGCAGGCCCCGCGGCCGCGCTTCATGAGCGACTGGCAGACGTAGTAGGAGAACTGGCCGCTCTTGGAGTCCTGCCCGGAGAGGGCGCGCCGGCAGCTGCGGCACTTGACGAGCCCGCTCAGCAGGTAGGAGCTGCCGACGCGGCGCGGGTGAGCGCGCTTCGGTGCGCGTGAGCGCATGAGCGACTGCACGCGACCGAACTGCTCCTTCGAGACGATCCGCGGAAAGGCGTCCTCGACGCGCACCGGCGGCGCGCCGTCCTTCGCGCCCATGCCCCACTGGAGCACGCCCGTGTAGACCTCGTTGGTGAGCAGGATGTGGACGCCGTTCTTCGACCAGGGGCGTCCCGTGGGGTTGGTGATGCCGTCGTCGTTGAGGGTGCGGGCGATCTCGGTGATGCCCTTGCCCGCCTCGGCGAGGGCGAAGATGCGCTCCACGACCGGAACGGTCTCCGGGTCGGGCTCGAGCCGTGGGCGCTTCTTCGCGCCGTCCTGCACGTAGACCCTGGAGTAGCCGTAGGGCGTGCGGCTGGCGACCCAGAAGCCGCGCGAGGCGGCCTCGCGCATGCCCCGGGCGACCTCCTGCGCAAGATTTTCCGAGTAAAACTCGTCGACGCTCTCGATGATCGCTTCCATGAGCTTGCCGGTGGGGGAGTCGTCGGCGTGCTCGGTGATGGAGACGACGCGGATGCCGCGCCTTCTCAGCATCGACTTGAAGGCGACGGCGTGCTCGCGCTTGCGCGTGAAGCGGGAGAACT
>VYDC01000265.1 GCA_009843585.1 Chloroflexota bacterium
CGCCACCACCTGGCCGTACACGCGATGATCGGCAAGCCAGGCCGGTTCGCTGGCGGATACGTCCGTCTCATAGGAGATCTCACCGCTGGCGGAAGCATGCCGGACTCCGAGCAGCGGATGACCGGCCGCGCGACGACGCCGTTTCGATGCCTCCAGCCAGAAACGTTCTCTCTGAAAGGGATAGTCGGGTATCGGAATTCGCCGGCGGGACTCGCCCGCGAACAACCCGGTGAAGGCGATGTCGAGCCCCGCCTCGTAGGCGGACGCGACCGCGGACACGAACGAGGCGCCGCGCGACTCGGGGCCTCGATCGCCCTCTCCGGCGGCGAGGCGGATCACCGCAGGTGCCTCGGTGGATCGCGGCCAAGCCTCACGGATCCGCGTGCCGAGCGTGGAGCCGGCACCAACCTCGACCACGAGATCCACGCCGAGTTCGGCGAGCGTGGCGGCACAGCCGGAGACATCGACATGGCTCTCGTCGGCGGGGAGCTGGTGCGCGCGGAGGAGATCAGCAGCCTCGACCACACGACCGCTGGCGGGGCTGAGCACGGTGGCGAGCGGCGCGGCGGTGTCGGTGCCGGCAACCGCTGCCTCGATGCCCTCATCGGACGCAGAACCGAGACCCGTGGCCAGTCGTAGTCCGTCCGCGAAGCTGACAGTTCCAGCCGCCTGTGCGGCGGCAAGACCGGCCGCTCCGCTTCCCAGCACCACGGAGGGGCGCACGCCGACGCTCGCCCACTGGGCGGCGAGCGCGCACGCAACCGCATAGGTGGCCGCGTTCGCCCATGCGGCGTCCTGCTGGTCGTGTTCGGCTCCGTTCTGACCGAACACGACATCCAGCAGCGAGACGCCGCGCCCTTCCCGGAACAGCTCGTCGGTCCGGTCCAGCACGGCCCGAGCCACCGGCTCTGAGCGGTAGAGCGTCTCGCCGATGCCGACCCACTCGCTCGCGCCGCCGAACGCGAACGCGACCTTCGTGGCCGCCTCGGGGGGAGGTCCGTCTGGCCCGGCATCGGAGCCGGCCAGCTCTCGCAGGCGGTCGCGAAGCTGCTCGGCGTCGGCGAACACCACGCCGGCGCGGTGGGGGAGATGACCGCGGCCGACCGCGGCGCTCCAGGCGAGGTCCGACAGCGCCCCGTCGACGTTCGGTCCTTCCACGCCGTCGAGCCAGTCGAGGTAGCGCCCCGCCAGTCCCCGAAGGGCGGCCGGTGCCCTCGCCGAGAGCGGCAAGAGGCGCACCGCACGCTCCCCGGGCCGTTCCCGGGAGGTCGGATCGTCCGCGATCAAGTCCGGAAGCCGGACCGGGACCAGCTGCGGCGCGCCCGTCGGGTAGTCGGCGCCCTCGCCCGCCGCGGGCGCGTCAGCGGGTGTGCCGTAGCCCTCGATGAGGACGTGGGCGTTCGCGCCCGACAGGCCGAACGCATTGACGCCCGCGATTGGTCGACGATCGGAGACGGCCGGCCAGGCGATGCTCTCGGATGTGACCCGCACGGGGAGCTGATCCCACTCCACGTGGGGGTTGGGGTCCTCGAAGTGGAGGTGTCGGGGGATGATCCCGCGGTTCATGGCGAGCAGGGTCTTGATGAGCGCCGCCATACCCGCCGCCGACTCGGTGTGCCCGATGTTCGACTTGACCGACCCGACGAGGAGCGGGCGTCCTGCCTCGCGCCCCTCTCCGTAGACCGAGGCGGCAGCCTGCAACTCGATGGGGTCGGCCAGCTGCGAGCCGGTCGCATGCGCCTCCAGGTAGTCGACCTGAGAGGGATGGATCCCCGCCTGGGCAAGCGCCTCCTCCATCACGCGCTCCTGGGAGGGCCCGTTCGGGACCGTGAGGGCGGCGCTCGCCCCGTTCTGGTTGACGGCGGAGCCCCGCACGATCCCCCAGATTCGGTCGCCGGCGGCCTCCGCGTCGCTCAACCGCTTCAGCACCACGACACCGCAGCCCTCACCTCGAACGTATCCGTTGGCGCCTGCGTCGAACGGCCGGGATTGGCCCGTCGGGGACAGCATCCCGAGCTCCATCATGTACCGGGAGACGGAGGGGGAGAGGACGGCGTTGACGCCGCCCGCGAGCGCGAGGTCCACCTCGTGCCGCTGCAGCCCGACGACGGCCTGGTGTACGGCGGCCAGCGAGGACGCGCACGCGAGGTCGATGGGGATTGCCGGTCCCTCGAGGCCCAGCACGAAGGCGATCCGTCCGACGGTGACGCTGCCGGTCGTGCCGAGATAGCCCTGGTCCGCGCTTGCGGCGGCGATGAGGTCGCGGTACTCGCTGCCGCCGACGCCGGCATAGACGCCTGTGCGGCTGCCCCGGAGCCGGTTCGGGTCGAGACCAGCGTTCTCGAGCGACTCCCAGCTCGTCTCGAGCAGCATCCGTTGCCGGGGGTCCATGGAGCGGGCCTCGATCGGTGAGATGCGGAAGAACTTCGCATCGAACCGGTCCATACCGTCGACGAAGGCGCCGCGCCGCTGTCGCGGGTCGTCGGCATGGGGGTCTCCGACGGCACCGCTCCACTCCCCGCCGTCGCGGCGACCATCGGTGACGGCGTCGGTTCCCTGCTCGAGCAGCCGCCAGAACGCGTCCAGATCGTCCGCGCCGGGGAAGCGGCAGGCCATGCCCACGACCGCGATCGGCTCGTCTGCGGCCCTGTCCGGGGGCTGCGCTTCGGGCTCGACCGGCCCGGCCGACGGAGCCGGGGCTGCGCCCGGACCGGGCTCGCCGAGCTCTTCCGCCACGTGGCGCGCCAGAGCGGCGATGTCTGGGTAGTCGAAGACCACGGTGTTGGAGGCGACGTACGCGCCGTCGAAGGCTCGGTTGAGCCGGTTGCGCAGCTCGACCGCCATCAGAGAGTCCATGCCGAGGTCGAAGAACCCGATCGTCGGGGACGGGGCCGTGGGCAGCCTCAGTACGGCCTGCACCTGCTGCTGCAGGAAGGAGACGAGCACCTCCTCGCGCCCTGCCGAAACCGTCTTGCCGAGCAGGGACGACAGGTCCTCCGACGAGCCCGCATCATCCGTGTCGGCGTCGGCCGGGGACAGGACCTCGTCCAGGAAGGCGGGGCGCTCGGGGACGGCCTCTTCGAAGACCGTCCAGTCCATCGACATCACCACGGACGTCGTTGCATCCTCACGGACGAGCCGCTCGAGGGCCTTGATTCCCTGCTGCGGGGTGAACCACCGACCGCCGCGGGCCGCGCGTTGCCGCTCGATCCGGTCGCGCTGCTCGGCGGCTTCGCCGATCTCCGACCAGGCGCCCCAGGCGATGGACTGTCCCGCGAGACCCAGGGCGCGGCGGTGGGCGGCGAGCTGGTCGAGGAAGGCGTTGGCCGCGGCGTGGTTCGCCTGGCCGGGATTGCCCATGACGCCGACGCGGCTCGAGAAGAGGATGAACATGTCCAGGTCGCGATCCATCGTGGCGCGGTGCAGGTGCCACCCACCCACGATCTTCGGCCAGAGCACCTCTCCGAAGCTCTCCCACGTCTGGTTGGTGAGCGCGGCGTCCGAGAGAACGCCCACGCTGTGGATGACACCGCCAAGCGGAGGCATCTGCGCATCGATCCGCTCCAGCATCGCGTCGATGGCCGCCGGGTCGGTCACGTCCGCCAACTCCACCTCGACCCTGACGCCACGGCCGCGGAGGGCGTCGATGGCTCGCACGGCCTCCGGGTCGGGATCGCGCCGGCCGTTGAGGACGATGGCTCCGGCGCCGCTCTCGGCGAGCCAGTCGGCCACGGCGATGCCGATGCCGCCGAGACCGCCGGTGACGAGGTAGGTGCGATCCCGGCGTAGCTCGCCGGTGGCGAGGGGAGAGGTCGTCAGCACGATCTTGCCGGTGTGGCGGGCCGCCCGCATGAACGCGAGCGCCGCGCCCGCCTCGGCGAGCGGCCACCTGCTGTGGGTGAGCGGGGCCAGCTCTCCCGTGGCGAGCCGTTCCATCACGCCCCGGAGCGCGACTCCCACCCGACGCGGGTTGGTCTTCTTGAGGACGTCGAGTTCGAGGATGTGGTAGCGCACATCGGGTCGGGCGGCGGCCATCTCCTCGTAGCCCAGGATGTCCCTGCGGGCCATCTCGACGAACCGGCCGCCATGCGCGAGGCAGGAGAGGCTGGCGTCGATGAAGCCTTCACTCGTCAGGCTGTTCAGGACGACGTCGACGCCCTCGTCGCCGGTCACTTCGAGGATCCGGGCGCCGAAGTCGGTGGTGCGGCTGTCGAAGACGTGCTCGACGCCGAGCGAGCGAAGGTAGGCCTGCTTCGGCGCGCTGGCCGTGGCGAACACCTCGGCCCCCGCGGCCTGCGCCAGCTGGATGGCCGCGAGGCCCACCCCCCCCGCGCCGGCCTGGATCAGCACCCGCTCGCCCGGCTCGAGACCCGTGAAGTCGAAGGAGAGCGCAGCCGACACGAAGGCGCTCGGGACGGTGGCCAGTCCCGATGCCGGGACACCCTCGGGCGCAGGCGCCACCAGTTCCTCGTGCGTCACCATCTCCGGAGCGAAGGCGCCGAAGCCGAGTCCCACCACGTGGTCCCCCGGGGACACGGTCGAGACGCCTGCGCCCACGTCGAGCACGTGGCCGCACATCTCCCTGCCGAGGTCTCCCTCCTCGATGAAGCCGAGCGAGCGGAACACGTCCCAGAAGTTGAGTCCGGTCGCCTCGACGGCGACGCGAACCTCCTGCGGCTCGAGCGCGCGCGCCGGGAGCGCCTTGATTCTCGGCCTGTCGAAGACGCCGTCCTTGTCCGGCGCCAGCACCCAGGACGGCTCCGGCGGGAGAGCGAGGCGGTCGCCGGCGGCGTCGGGCCGAACGAGCCGCGCGGCGAGGCGGCGGCCGAGGCGGTACGCGATGTGGTTCTCGCGGTCGGGGTACAGCAGCTCGTCCGCGATATCGGATAGCGGGGCGGGGCTCCCGGGATCGAGATCGATCATCCGCGGCTGAAGGTGAGGGGCCTCGAGGGACGCGACCTTGCCCAGCCCCCAGAGGGTCGCGCCGGCCAGCTCGCCGCCGCGCTCGTGCTCGACGATCTGGGCGCCTCGCGTGACGAACCAGACGCCGCCCGCGGGAATCGCATCGGAGTCGGCCAACCCCTGGAGGAGCGCGAGCGCGCTCGTTCCGACGGAGGTCACGTCCTCGACGATCTGGGCCGCGGTGGCGCTCTGGCCGTGTCCGTCGAGCGCCTGAAGGTGCACGACGCCGCCGAAGGGCACATCCCCGGGAAGCCCCGCGATCAGAGACCGCCACGACTCGCGCTCGCCCCCATCCACGCCGGCCCTGAGGACTCCCGGGACCGCCGCCCCGGCGTCCCCGGATTCGCCCGCGGTCGCCAGGACGACGAACTGATTCCTCGCCGCCAGCTCCGCGGCGAGGTCGTCGGCGGCGCCTCCGCCGTCTCCCACGACCAGCCATGCAGCTCTGGACCCTGTGACCTCGGACGGGCCGCGGGCCACGATCACGCCCTTGTCCAGCCGCTCTCGTGACGCCGACTCGTCGGGTCCCAGCACCGCCGCCTCCTCGAAGCCCGCGTCGCCGAGTGCCTGCCGCCACATCGAGGGGTTCATGAGGGCGTGGTCCGGCCGGTAGTCGTCCGCGAACCGCCACCAGCCGTCGAGCTGCCCGAAGGTGAGGTCCATCCAGCCCAGGCCACGAAGGTTCTCGAGCGCCACCAGGTGACCCGATGGCGCGAGCACGGCGAGGCAGTGCGCCAGCGTCTCGCGCAGGTCGCGCGTGGCGTGCAGCACGTTGGAGGCGATGATGAGGTCGTAGCCGTGTGCGTCGAAGCCCTGCTCGACGGGGCCCTTCTCGATGTCGAGCGGGCGGTACTCGATCGCCCCGCCGGCATCACCGAACCGCTCTTCCGCCTCCGCGAAGAAGCCGGCGGAGATGTCGGTGTAGGTGTAGTCGAACCGGTCCGCCGGCAGCTCGGGGAGCACGGACGCGGTGGCGGAGCCCGTGCCCGCACCGACCTCCAGCACGCGTAGCCGACGTCCCTCGGGCACTGTGGCGACGAGCGCCCGGACGGCGTCGGCGAGCAGCCGGTTCGCCGCGCGGGCGACCGGCGCCTTCAGGTAGAGATCGCCCGCCGTCGGCTCGCCGCTGCTGAACAGCAGGGTCAGCGGGTTCTCCCGGCCGCGGAGCACGTCGGCGAGGGCGGCGCCGGAGCGCCGGAACAGCCCGATCTCCGTCAGCCCGTGCGAGTAGAGCCCGGGCATCTTCTCGGCGAACGCCTCGGGGTCGGCGGGGAGCCCGTCCGGGAGCGGGTCGTCCGCGCCGACGAGCACGGCGAAGTCGCCGCCTCGCTCCTCCACGACGCCCGCCCGGGCGAGGAGCTCGAACATGCGTCGGAAGAGCCGTCCGTGCTCCTCGATCACCCCCAGACGCTCCCGCAACACCCCGGGGTCGATCGCCTCGCCTGACCTGCCGCTCCACCCCAGCCTCTGCAGCGTCGAGAGCGCGTAGGACCACGACAGTCGTTCCAGATCCGAGATCAGGGCGTGGCGGTCGTCGGCGTCGACATCGGCTGAGGCAAGGTAGTCGGAGAAGGGCCCGATCTCGGCGGCGACCGTGCTCGCGTCGGGCATGAAGTCCGCGGGCTTCAGCGCCGACTCGAGGGCGCGTTCGCGCCACGTGACCTCGTAGAGCAGATCTGCGACGCCTTCTGTGGCCGAGAGCAGGGCTGCCCGCGTGGCCCGCTTCACCGTATAGCCGCTCAGCCCGCCCAGAAGGGCGCCGCTACCGTCGTAGATTCGGATCTCGCCGGTCAGGACCTCGGGGTGCTCGCCAGACTCCTCGACCGGGCTCCCGGATGCCGCGCTCATCACGACGTGGCAGAGCACGCGATCGGGCAGCCGCCCGTTCAACCACATCCGCTCCCAGCCGAAGGGCAGGTAGGTCGCCTCGCCCGGCGCCCCGGAGACGTTGCGTGCCACACCGACGACCTGAAAGCAGCCGTCCAGGACGAGCGGGTGGATGTCGAGCTCGTTGCGTCCGACGGATTCGGGAAGGGCGACCTCGCCCAGGGCCTCGCCCGTACCGGCCCAGGCCCTCCGCAGCGTCCGGAATGACGGGCCGAGGCTGACTCCCGTGGCCGCCCTCGCGCGGTAGTAGTCCGAGACGTCTGCCGGCGCGAGCCGGGCCCTCAACTCGTCCAGGTCCAGGCGAGCGCCGCCGTCCGGCGACGCGGCGCCGGTCGAGACGCGCGCCTCGACGTGCGCCGTCCACTCACCCTCAGCGCCCCTGCTGAAGACCCGGACGTCGCGCGCCCTGCCGCGGTCGCCGGCCTCGAGCAGGACCTGCATGGTCCGGCCGTCCGGCGCCGCTCCGTCCTCCGAATCCGCCTGGGGGAAGACGAGGGCGCTCTGCAGCTGCATGTCCTCCACCGCGACCGAGTCGCCCCCGCTCTCGGCGAGCGATGCGGCGGCGGCCATGGCGCCGTAGACGGCGCCGGGCATCACGACGCGCCCGAAGACGCGGTGGTCTTCGAGCCACGCCGGGTCGGAGGTGAACATCTCCGTCTCGAAGGTGATCCCGCCTCCAGCGGACTCGTGGCGGACTCCCAAGAGGGCATGACCGGCGCCGAGCCGCCGCTGCCTCGGCCGCTCAAGCCAGTGGCGCTCGCGCTGGAACGGATAGCCCGGCACAGCGATGCGGCGCCGGGCCTCTCCGGCGAAGAGTCCCTCGAAGCGGATCGCAAGACCGGCGTCGTAGGCCGCCGCCACTGCGTGAACGAAGCCGCGCGCCGGCTCGGCGGAGGAGTCATCCCGGCGTGGCCGCCGGAGGCTCGCCAGCGCGGACGGAGCCGCGGCCGCCTCCGGGCCCGAGGGCCAGGCGAGCCTCGCCATGGTGCCGAGCACGGAGTCGGGCCCGATCTCGACGACGACGTCGACCCCGAGCTCGGCGAGGGCGTTCACGCCGCTTGCGAACGCGACGGGCTTGCGGGCGTGCAGCCTCCAGTAGGAGGCATCGAGGGCCATCCCGGGCTCCACGGGTCGGCCGGTCAGATTACTGATCACGGTC
>VYDC01000221.1 GCA_009843585.1 Chloroflexota bacterium
CCGCCGCGGCAACCGGGGTCGGAGTCACGCGCGAGGGCGTGGAGGCCGGGGTGACCGCAGGCTCGGCGGCGCCCCCTCCGCACGCGGACGCAGCCAGAACGGCCGCGCCGACGGCGGCGAGGGCGTAGCCCGACAGGCCACGACCGGCCGAAAGGTCCAGCCGATGCCGGTTGCTCCGCAGGATCACCCCGTCCTCTCCCGGTCCCGGCCGCATCGCGGCCCTACCGGCGCCGGGCCTCGGCCCTGATCCGTGCCACGGTCCGTCCCGCCACGCCCGCGATCATTCGTGGTCGAGGTGGTGGAAGAGCACCCAGCCCTCGAGGCCCTCCCCGGTGCGGATGCGGACCAGGGGATCATCCTCATCAGTCAGGAGGTGGCGACCGGCGCGACACGCCGTGTCACAGCTGAGAGAGACGCGCGTGCCGTCCGGCAGGCAGCCGAGTGCCGCCCCGACGGGCTGCTCGTGGAGATCGGCGCAGCCTCCCGTGCGGGCGATCACGAAGCCAAGCTCGCTTTCGAAGGGCGGAAGCTCGAGCTTCGGCGGGACCAGCGTCCAATCGAAGAAGGCCCCGAACCATTCTTCCCAGAGCCATTCCCTGTCCCACTTCCCCGAGCCATAGCGCAGCTCCTCGTGCGTCTCGCCCCAGATGACCCGATCCCAGTCCCTGGGCCGCTCGAGGTAGGTCGTCCACGCATCGCGGGGCCACATGACGCCCAGGGAGAGCCAGCGATCCCGGACGGCGTCGTACATCCCGCCGAACCCGTACGCGAAGTAGCGGCCGTCGCCCGTCGGGGCCGGAGTCGGCCCCGGCGCCACGTAGAGGATGGCGCCCCGCTCGTCGACGTAGGCACCGTCGCCCGAGGTCCGCGCCGGGGCCCAGAGAGATGCGGGCGGGAGCGGGGGCAGGCTCACCAGTCCGGGCTCGGGGTCGACGCGGGCGATCGCGTAGCCGCCGCGGACGCCGACCACGAAGCCGTCGCTGTTCGCGAGCCACTGGGCCTCCCAGAGCCCCTGGTAGGTGTAGGCCGAGAGCACGCGGAAGACCGGCTCGCACGTATCCGCGTCGGCGATGACGACCCGGCTCCAGGGCCGGTCCTCCGGGGGACGGCCGTGCCACTTGTGGCCATCCGGGAAGCCCTCCTGCCAGGCGACGTAGCGCCCGTCGGGAGAGGTGCTGCCGCCGCAGGGCGGCTCGGCGCGCGCATCCTGGCCCAGCCACGCGGAGCCGAGAATGGAACCATGTTCGAATCTCCGGGCGTCCACCGGCAGCGGGTCGCCCTCCCAGCTGAAAAGGAAGCGCTCGAGGCCGTGCTCGTCCGACTCCGGGCAGTAGTGGTCCACGTCGACGAGGATCATCCGGGGCTCGGGATCGCGGTTCGCCCAGCCGGCGGAGAGCAGGCTCCGTGAACCCTTCTGACCCCACGCCGGCCAGGTTCCGGAGTAGTCGGCGCGGACCGTGATTCCTCGGCACCCCTCGCGCAGCTCCGGTTCGAACAGCACCTCCGGGTGCGATGCGGTGACGGGCATGCGGTAGACCCGTTCGCCGCCATGAGCGGAGCCGACCCGGACGGAGATCACGAGCGTGCGGCCGTCCGGCGAGAAGAACGAGTACGCGTCTTGCTCCTCGTCAACCCCGCGCAGGGAGAAGCGCGTGGCGATCTCCCCCTCGCGGGTCATGAGCGTGAAGGCGCCGTCCCGCCGGTCCTGGAAGAGCAGATGGTCGTCCGACAGCGCCGCGAGGTGGGACGAGCGGTGGCGCCAGCGCCAGACCTGCAGCGTCTCGCGATCGAGTAGTAGGTACACCCGCTCTTGGGGGTACCACGTCAGGTGAGCGGGTCTGTCCGACACGCGCGCGCCGACCCAACTGCTCGAGAGGACGCGGTAGTCCCGCGGACCCCGATCCCACGGCGCTTCGGTGTACGGCGACACGAGACGGTATCCCTGCACGCGCCCGGTGAGCGTCTCCAAGGCGAAGGCGCCCTCGGTCCAGTCGATCGTCTCGCCGGCCTCCCAGGTCCTTCGCTCGAACGCGGCCCCTGCGGGTTCGACGCACACGAGGTCGACACAGGGCGTCGGGGCCGGAGGCCGGGCCGCGACCGTGGGCGTCGCCGCGGGTGAGAGTTCAGGGGTCGCCGCGGCGGTAGGCGTCGGAGTCGGGCCGCGCGAGGGCGTCGTGGTCGCCGGCGGCGCTGCGGTCGTCGCTGCCGATACCGGCCGTGCTGTCGTCGCCAGGGGTGTTGCGGTCGCGGCCACCGCCGGGAGTGTCGCCGGCGTTGTGGTCTCTGCCGGGGTGCCGGCGCCGCGCTCGCCACCGCCGCACCCCACTCCCATGCCGCCCACGGCGGCGGAGAGCGCCATCAGGAGCACCGCCCCGATGGCCCACCGGCCCGTCACCCATTTCACGGCCATGTCCACTCGCCCTCGTCGCCGCCGGGCGGGCGCACCCACACCGATGCCGCGATCTGCTCGATCACGGCGTAGGCCCGCGGGTCGTCCTCCTCGTAGTGGCTCCTCGCCCACGCCTCTCCCGTGACGGGACTCAGGAGCAGCCAGCCGCCGCTGTCCTGGTGCCAGATGTCCAGGTCGCTCTCGGCGAAGTCGAGCACGCTCTCGTAGCAGGGCGGGCAGTCCTCGAAGGCGAGCTCGACGCCGGACCACCCGAGCTCCGCTATCCGGAACTCGAGCCCGCGGGGGAGATCGAAGACGCTCGAGCCCGAGAACCGCGACCAGCGGTAGGTCGCGGCCGTGCTCCCGTCATGGAGCGAGTCGATGAACGCGCCGGACCGCTCCAGCAGGATGGGAGCCCCGCAGTCGGGGAGGCCGGCGAGCGCGAGGTCGTGCCGGGCCGCTGCCCGCAGCGAAGGCGGCACGCAGCCCTCCAGCTCGTTCCCGGCCAGATCGACGTGCGCCAGATTCGTCAGCGTGGCGAGCTTCGAGGGGACCGTCCCCGTGAGCCGGTTCCCCTCGAGCCTGAGCTCGGTGAGCTCCGCGAGGTCGCCGAGCCAGCCCCGGATCTCGCCGTCGAGGCCGCGGTCCGTCAGGTCGAGCCCAATCACGCGCGCGGGCGAGCCGCCGACCCTCACGCCCGTCCACTCGCTCGTGGGCGTGCCCGCGCTCCAGTCCAGGGTCGCCGTCCCCGAGAGCGCGTCCCGGAGCGCCAGCAGGTGCTCGCGGTCGCTCGCGAGCCCCGGGTTGCCCACCGGAACCGCGACCGAGAGGTCGCCGTAGCGGTAGAGCCCGCTCGCGCTGTGTCCGTCGTCGAGCGGCAGCGGGACCATGCCCAGCGGATGCCAGCCGTAGACCCCCTCAGGCCACGCCTCCGCCACCTCGCGGGCCGTGCGCGGGTCGGTCTGCGTGAACGGCTTGAGCCAGTTCGCGCACCGGGTGACGCAGGCGCGGACGTAGATCAGCTCCGGCGCGCGGTGGCGCTGCCAGACGCGGAGCTCCGTGCCGGCGATGGCGAGGTCGCGGAACCAGTGAAAGGACTGCACCTCGCTGCTGAAGCCGTGCGCGTCGAGCGGGAAGCGGAGCGTGCCGAGCGCGTCCCACCGCCCGCCGCGGGGACGCGCGCTCACCCAGGTATCGCGGGCGTTGTCGACGTGCTGCCAGATCCGCAGCTCGACGACGAGCTCTCCCGCCACGGCATCCCCGACGACGCCGACGGCCGGCGCCGCCGGGAGCGCGGCCGGGTCCGGGTCCGCCGGGACGTCGGCCGGCGCCGGCTCCTCGAGGCGCACGCCGTCCGAGTGCCAGCGCAGGTAGTCGGCGTGCGCCCAGCCCTCGACGCCGCCCTCGGTGCGGATGTGCATCCAGGCGCGGATGACGTCGTCGGTCTCGGCGACCGTGCCGTCCGGGAGGCACGCCACGACCCGGGCGTCGACCGAGTGGTCCTCGCGCACGCGGAGGCACGTGTCGACGGCGACCTCGACCAGCAGGCGATCGTCGAACGGCGGCCGCTCGATCACCGGCGCGAGCGGGGGACCGCTCCAGCCCACGACGATCTCCGGCCCCTCGGGTGCGCATCGGCCCAGCCGGCGGATGCGCACCGTGCCGCCGCCGGCGCCCCAGTCGGCGCGCGTCCCCAGGTAGCACCCGCGGTACGGCCCCGTGAGCGGATACTCGCCCAGGGGAGGTCCGTCGGGACCGAAGGAGACCGACGCCAGGACCTCGCCGTCCCGGCCCATCACCGCCGGCGGCGCGTCGAAGACCGAGTAGAAGAGGCCGGCGTCGACCGTCGACGGGCGCCCGGGCGCCCACTCCCACGTGCCGTCGAGCGTGACGATCCGGGGACCGCTCGGCGTCGCGACCACGATGCCGGAGCCATCCGCGAGCCAGATGTCGTCGAGGTGTATCTCTTTCCAGCCGCCGTTGCGATCGGCCCCGTGGCGGCCCGGCCAGATGCTCTTGACGCGCAGGATCGCCTCTCCCGTGGTCGCGTCCGAGACCTGCAGGATCACGTCCCAGGAGCCGGCGACCCAGGGCACGGCCTCCGAGACGATCATGCGCCCGTCCGGTGACACCCGGGCGGAGGGGCCTCGCCAGTACCAGTCGTGCTGGCATGCGATTTCGACGTCGGAGAGGAGCGAGCCGCCCAGGTCGTAGCGGACCACGCGGCACGTGCCCGGGCCGGCGTCGGCGACGACGGCGACGACGTCGCGGCGGAGCTGGATGTCGTAGGGGATCGCGCCCCGCCGGTCTCGGACCGTCTTCCACGGAAGCGTCCACGTGGACGTTCGGGGGGTGTCCTCGTCATCGAGGTTCACGATGTGGAAGCGGTCGCCCGGGCCGCACCCCGCGCACTCGCGGACGAGGACGTATCCGCCCGCGGCGCTGCTGAAGCGCTCCCCCGGCGGGATCGCGACGCGCGCGAGGGGCTCGAGAGCCGCGTCCATCAGGATGTCGTCGCCCGTGCGTTCGACATGGAAGAGGAGGCGCTCTCCGGAGCCGCTACCCCACGTGCGGTCGAGCCGGAGCTCGCCCTCGTCCCACACGTACCAGCGGCCGGCCTCCCGGTCGTAGAGCCGTCCCGGCCAGTTCAGGAAGCGATGGCCCGGCGAGACGGCGTCCGGTGCGTCGTCGTCGGGGCCCGGATCGCCGCCTCCCGCCCAGGCCTCGGCCGTTCCGGTTTCGACGTCGAGCAGCATCATGGACCAATGCCGCCACGGCGCCGCCGCGCCGGCCTCGTACCGCGCGGGCGCCGACCACGCGGCGGCTTCCGCGTCATCCGCCGCGAACTCGCGGATCCCGAGATCCTCGCGCGTGGGGAGCCTGGCGAGCCTCACCGGCGGGAAGCTCACCTCGGTCCGGTACACGTTGTTGATGTCGTCCCGCACCTCGATGGGGAGGGTCTGCGCCCGCTCCAGCGCCTGTGGGGTCCCGGAGATGACGCCCGTCGCGCGGTCGAGCGTCAGCCCCTCCGGCAGGGAGTCCGGCTCCCAGGTCACGTAGGAGACGATGTCCCGGTGCTCCGTCTCCGGCGCGATGCTGACCTCCATATCGAGGATCAGCTCCGGCACCCGGTACGTGACGGCCGGCAGCGTGGCGTCGACCGTGAGCCGGCGGGTGTGGACGTAGGACTCCGAGCCGAGGGTCGCCGTGGCCACGATCTCGAAGAGGCCGTCGGCCCAGAAGCGCGCGTTCGGGGGCACCGGGACGGACCAGTCCCCCCACGCCGCGCTGGAGGTCACGGGACGGAAGCGCGCCACGGTCGTTCGCGCGCCGGTCGCCGGGTCGATCCGCACGATCTCGACCACGACAGTCGCACCCAGCAGCGGAGTCGGGAGCCAGGCGGGCGCGCCGACTATGGTGAGGCCGTCGGGGGTCTCCGCGAAGCCCGGGAAGGGCTGACCGCGCACCGCCGAGCGGAGCCGGATCTCGTACGGAGGCGCCGTCAGGGGCGGCGCATCCTCCGTCGCCACCGGTGCGGGCGCCGGCTGCGCGCCGCGCCCGGGAGGGCTCACGTCCGGCGTCGGAGCGGCCGGCGGGGAAGCCGCGATGAGGGAGGCCTCGGGCGCGGGCGATGGCTCCGGCGCCTGGGGCGGGGCCCCGCCGCACGCCGCCGCGCCCGACAGCAGGCACAGCGCGGTGGACAGCGCGAGCACCCGGCCGTAGGAGGCTAGCCGCGGACGCACGGGGTTATCTCCACTCCCCGGGCCCGCTCCCGGCTACAGGGTCTGCGAGCCATCGTGCGGTGGCGGACGCCGAACCCCCTTGCCCTCTCACCTGCGGTCCCGAGCGCGTCCGGTGTGGCTACGGCGGTCGCGGACGTCGATGCCGGCGGCCACACTCGAACACCCTATCCGCAGGATCGGGAAGTCCCTTCTCCCGGCTCGTCCGGTGCCACGACACCGCCGGCGAACGCGTCAAGGACGAAGTCCGGCCCCAGGTTCTCATCATCAGGCGAGACCGGAACGCTGATCTCGATGCCCGCGATGTCGGCTCCATCGACGGTGACGAAGGAATCCGGCTTCACGTCGTACTCATCGGCCCAGGCCGGGATCCGCAGGCGCTGATTGGTCCATGCCACGAGGCTCACCCTGAACACCCCGTCGGGGAGATGCAGGACGAACGTGCCGTCTTCCTGCGTCACATCCGAGTCCCTGCCGAACGCACCCGAATGATCCCTGTCCCATGCATAGACGTCGATGCCGCACAGGGGCTCGCCGTCGGGGCCGGACACCGCGCCGCGGACGGCTCGACGTGGCCCGAAGTCGCACCGCGGGTCGAACTCCGGGGGCAGGGCCTGGAGCTCGATCTCGACGGGCGCCACGTCGGGGCCACTGACGACGACCGGCTCTGCGTACTCACGGTCCAGGAGGCCCGACTCACCGGCGTACCAGCCGAGCGCCACGTACTTCTCGCCGCAGCGCGCAGTCACCTGGAGATCGTACGAACCGTCCTCAAGACGCAGCCGGAAGCTCCCGTCGAAGGAGACGGCATAGTTGTCCTTCGGGCCTCCCGGATCGCGCGGAGACGCCCAGACGGTGTAGCGCCAGCCGTTCACCGGTTCGCCGTCGGGCTTGAGCACGACCCCGCGAACGTCTCGCTCAGGACGGGCTATTGCTGTTCTGTGCTCGGCGAATCCCGCATAGAACTCATCGACCGTCATTCCGAACACAGAGAGGAAGGCCGAGCGCCAGTCGGCGCTCTCGGGGAGGACCCGGTAGTACTCGATCAGCGCATCCTCGCCGGTGCGCTCGACGAGCCAGTCAACGGCGACCGCCGCCACGTCGTACGGCGTGGTCGCGGATGATGGGACGTACGACTCCAGATCGCGAAGCGACGCGGGCTCACGGCCCGAGGCCCGCTCGCGCATGCGCATCCACGCTCTGTGAAAGCCCGCGTCGGCTCTCACCGCCTCCCCGAGGCGCATCTCGGCGTACTCGGCGGAGCCCTCCGTCAGCCACCACGGGCCCCGTGGCCATCCCGTATCGGAGGGCGCGTCCGCGCCGTCCGGAGCCCACATGTGCTGCAGCACATGGAAGTACTCGTGGGGGATCGAACTCAGGGCGCACCACTCCTGGACGAAGGCAACGCTGCCCTCCGCCAGGCCGCACTGCAAACCGGGATCCGCTCCCAACACCTGCGTCATCTTCTCGCTGCGCGCTGCCTCGTCGTTGACCACGTACAGCGTGAAGTCCGTGGCGAGGCCGCCGAAGCGCCCGTCGAAGAACGACATCGCATCGAGGGTCACCGCGCGGATCTCGGCCTGCCGTTCAGCGGCGACCTCGCCGAGGTAGACGATCTCAGGGTGCGCGCCTTGTGGGAGGGGCGGAATCGGCACGGGTGTCGCCGCGGGCACGGGTGTCGCCGCGGGCACGGGTGCCGCCACGGGCACGGGTGCCGCCACGGGCGCGGGCGTCGCCGTCGGCGCGGGTGCCGCCGTCGGCGCGGGCGTCGCCGTCGGCGCGGGCGTCGCCGTCACGGCTGGCGATGGGGTGGGC